>JANNXV010000197.1:0-12438 GCA_031409815.1 Bacteroidota bacterium | reverse complement strand
AATAATTACCAAACAAAACGAACTCCTGCTTTTTGATTCTTAAATGGGGGCTTACTTTCGTTTTATAGCACTTTCTCTAACTTTTAACTCTGATAAAAATATTCTATAATATCCTTTGTATCTTTATCGGACAGTAGTGATATTTAATAATAAATCAGCCTGATTACATCAGCTAAATATTTTGTAAAGCGAATCACCTGACGGCTATAACCATACTCGTTATCATACCAAATGTATAATACCATGCTTCTTTTATCCTTTGATACAATCGTTGCAGGACTATCAACAATAGAAGCACAAGGATTTCCAACCAAATCACTACTTACTAATTCGTTGCTATATGAATATTGAATCTGCTCTATCAAAGGTCCTTGCATTGCAGCGTTTTTCAATATTTCATTAACATCATCCTTTGTAGTTTCTTTATTACACGTAAGATTTAAAATAGCCAACGAAACGTTTGGTGTTGGTACACGAACCGAGTTACCAGTTAATACTCCCTCTAACTCAGGCAAAACTTTTGCTACCGCTTTTGCAGCACCTGTTTCGGTAATAACCATATTGAGTGCAGCTGAACGGCCTCTTCTATATTTTTTATGGTAGTTGTCCAGTAAATTCTGGTCGTTGGTGTATGAGTGGATAGTTTCGATATGCCCTCTTTCAATACCCAATGTACTATTTATAACTGATAGAATTGGCACAATTGCATTGGTAGTGCAGGATGCTGCAGAAAAAATTGTTTCATCTTCATTATGACTTTTTTCATTTACTCCATAAACTACATTTGGGATATCGCCTTTACCTGGAGCCGTTAACAATACTTTATTTACTCCTTTTGCTTTCAAGTGTTTACTCAAACCTTCACGGTCGCGGGCAATACCGGTATTATCAATTACAATTGAATTATTTATTCCGAAAGCTGTGTAATCAACATCTTCTGGATTTTTTGCTGCAATCATATAAATGGTATGCCCATTTACTACTAAGGCCTTCTTCTCAAAATCTTCAATTACAGTTCCCGGAAACGGTCCGTGAACAGAATCGTTTCTTAACAGATCTGCACGTTTGATTAAATCTTCATCACTATAACTTCTGGTAACAATTGCACGCAAACGCAGTTGTTCACCTTTTCCGGCTTGCGACACTAACTCACGAGCAAGAATTCGGCCTATACGACCAAAACCATATAATACCACATCACGCGGAATCATCACACGTTTATCTTTCCCAATAAACCCTTTAAGTTTTCCAGTTAAGAAAGCGTTTACATCGTTGCTATATTCCGCAGCCTCTGTAAGCCATTCAGCAGCAAGACGACCGATATCAATACGTGATGGCGCTAAGTCAATTCGGCTTAGCTCACGAGCCAATAACAATGTATCATTTACGCTGATTGGCTTCTTAACAATTTCTTTAGCGTATTGATGCAGGTTAAGAATTTGGCTAGCACTTCGATCGACCAATTGGTTGCGAAAGATGATGAGTTCTACAGATTTATCGTACCACATGGTGCCAATAATATGAATGAGTTCGATGGCGGATTTCTCTAATTGAATCCAATCGGTTAGCTGGCTCTCATAGGTAGTTTGTCCGGCTCCGTTTAAAGTTGCTGTTGTTGACATGATGAAACTGTTTTTATGATTGCTACAAATATAGGATTAATGATTTTTAGATTAAAGGAATTTTGATTGAGGAATAAAATTTTTGTTAGGATTAAAATATTATTTTTGCCGCCCTTATTAATACGGTGATTGTAGCTCAGTTGGTTAGAGCGCCTGATTGTGGTTCAGGAGGTCGCGGGTTCGAGCCCCGTCCTTCACCCTTATAAAGCCCCACCCCGATTTTTTTTTGCGGAGCTTTTTTATAAATTATAATTGGCAATATTTACCTACCAAAAATGAAATTTTTCGTAGGTTTGCTAAACAAACTTGATAAAATTAAAACATGAAAAAAATTTATTCTACATTGCTGTTTTGCCTATTTCTTTTGCTTGGAAGTACAAAAGCGCAAAATCAAAACGCACTTGCGTTCGATGGTACCAACGACTTAGTTCGTACGCAAGGCGCTTCAGCATTAATTGCCGGCAGCAATGCCATCAGTATGACATGTTGGGTTTATCCACAGAATCCTAGCCCAAATGGCACTTATGATGGTTTTTGTGGTTTCAGAAATAACTCAGATGCCGATTTTTATATACTGCATTTTAATACTACCACGCTTGAAGTGCGGTTTCGCAATAGTGCTGGCGGATTGTTTGATATTATAAGCGGGGGTATTCAATTAAATACCTGGCAGCATTTGGCATTAACATATGATGGCAGTAAGTTGCGTTTTTATCGTAATGGTGTTCGCACCGATTCATTAGCCGCTTCAGGTAACATTATAAATCCTGCGGATACTTTTTATATGGGGGGATTACCTTACGGAGGCAGTATTTTTAACCTTATTGGTAAGCTCGATGAGGTAAGTTTATGGAGTAAAACGTTATCTGCCTCAGAAGTAAAATGTATTTATTCGGCAGGCATTGATTCTACAGAAGCCGGTTTGCAATTGCTTTATAAATTCAACCAGGGAGTTGCTGGTGGAAACAACTCCACCATTACTACCATTACAGATGGTACTGGTCATATTGATGGCATTCCTAGTAATTTTTCAATGACTGGCACAGCTTCTAATTTTGTAGCTGGAAAAACCAATGTGTTTGCAGCTACAGCCACATTTTGTCCAGGTAGTAATTACATATGGGGCAACGATACATTAACAGAAACAGGTGTTTATACCCAAGTATACAATACCATTGCCGGCTGTGACTCAACTGTTCAACTAACACTTAATTCGGTTGTAGACACAAGTGTAACAAGAAGTGGATTTATCGTTTTTGCCATTCAAACTGGCGTAGGAGTTGCTTACCAGTGGCTTGATTGCAATAATGCATTCGCACCAATTTCTGGCGCTACAAATCAGGCTTATGTTCCATCTGTAATTGGTAGTTATGCTGTAAAAATTACCTACAGTGGTTGTACTGATACTTCTTCGTGCTATACTTTCACCAGTGTTGGTATTGCAGAAAATGATTACAATTCTAACATTATTATTTCGCCAAATCCGGCTAAAGACTTTTGTACTATTAGTGCACCAGCTATTTCTAACGCTACACTATTGTTATATGATGTGGTTGGCAAAATAGTTGTAAAACAAAAATTCAACAGCATGTCTGAACTGCCCCTAACAACACTAAATTCTGGTGTTTATTTTATTGAGTTCAGAAATACGAACGGAATTATTGCTAGAAAAAAATTAGTAAAAGAATAATTGTTTCACGATGAAAACAAAAAAGCCACTCAATTCCAGAGTGGCTTTTTGTTCTCATTGAATTCTTATTCTTCTTACAAACCTTCCATTTTTTCCAGTTTCATATAAGCTGGAAGTGGAATATTAAAATTGGCAAGTATATTAGGAGTAACTGCTGTTGAAGAAACTTTTGTTACTGTTCCATTTCCATTAGCTGGATGTTGCGGATCGTAAATTAATAATGTCCCTTCTGGTATATGATATGCGGTTGCTCCTGCTTTATCTTCAATTACTAAATTGTGTAACCCCAAATCACTTAATTTCATTTCTTTTCCATCAAAAATAACTTGTTCGTTTTTCTGGTTTTTCTGACCAAAATCAATTGCAAAAAATCCATTTTCACCGGGTCTGAATTCAATGGCTTCGCCTCCAATTTTAATTTTATTCAGCGAGTACTCAAGCACCGCAGCCTTATCTGCATTAACTTTTATATTAAACTGAGGAAACATGGATGGTAAGGATGTCCAATCTGTCGAATTTAAACCCATAGTTGATAAAAACATTTCTGGCTTTTCGACATATACTTGCGAATCTAATTGTTCAGCTTCAGTTGAAGCTTGCCCCATACTGCTTGCCACAATCAATTTATATTCCGGATTTTGATTGATAAATCCAACAACTTCTTCAAAAAAGTTGCTGAAAATATTCATAGTAAAATAAATTTCATTTTTATAAGTTTCGACCCATTCCTTTTCGATGTTAAAAGTTTTATAATCTGAAGGATAAGCCGCAGCCCAATAGCGATGCATAGTAGACGCTACATGATTTGTAAAGAAGGTCGCAAACTGTGGTTTGCTGTTTTTCATCTGTTTCATAAAAACATCAAAAGCCAAAGTCATTTGGTAGGTTCTTCTGCGGGTCTTTATCCATGGTTGACTTCTTTCCTTCAAAACTTGTTTGCCAAGTTGCATAAATGTGCCAACTTTTAAACCTAATCGGGGTGCATTTAAAATTACCTGAGTTCCAGCTTTTAAATTTAAGCCTGAAGAAACATTGCGACTCGACTCGCGCGACATTTGCAAATTAAAATCCTGAAAAGACTCGATATATTTTGGATGAGCATCTTTGGTGGTTGCAAATGGATCAGGAATAAAAAATTCATAATCACGATAATTTGTCGGTGGCGGAGAAGAATGCATGGAACAGCAAACACCTGTTTTGATACCATTCTTTTGTAATATTTCCCAAACAGAAGGGTAGTTTTTATTGGCTGCTGTCATATCCTGATTAAAATCACTGATATGATGCGAATTATTATCAACTCCACGATGAAATGTTGGCCAGGTAATCCAGGGAGATAATTCACCTGAGTCAGGTGTTACGGTTTCGTATTTATAGCATTTCGAAATATTTTTGGCTAAAAACGAATCTGGAAATTTTTCACAAAAGTCATTCATTACCTTCCAGGGTACTTCATTTAATTCAAATAAAATTATTTTTCGTTGAGATGTATTTTTCATGGTTTAAAAATTGCTTTATGAAGGTTTACGTAAAATAAGAGATAATTGTTACTGCAAAGATGGACTTTTTTAGTAAGTGCTTAACCTACACAACCTGAAAAAGTTGCTGATTTTAATCACTTTAGAGCAGATAAATTCAATTACTAAAATTAACTTTATCGAAGCTTTGTGATAATTTCGGATATGATTTTTAGTGAATTTTTGTATGCTAAACATTCGACATTTTTTATTGATTTTCGTAATTAGCGTTTAAAAGTGATTTTAATCATTCTGTTTTAAGATAATTATCTCTTACTTTGTAAAAAAAAACATGGAAACATCAACATCAAAACCTATGCATTTGAATTTGCTGCATTTTGAGCATCAATTATGGCTCAATGATGTAAAATTTTATTATGATGAATTAAAAATTTATCAGAAACTATTAGAAGAAACTGCTTCTAAAAACACCGGACTTGAGGTGATGAAGCATATTGAGCATTTTCAAAATCAGTTTATCATTCAAAAGGAGCAACTAGATATTTTGAAACACAATATCAAAGAGCATGAGAATTGGCTTGCTAAGTATTCTAAAGAAAATCCGGTTGCAATTGAGCGCAAAACTTTTGCTGATCATTCATTAATGCGTGAACATATTATTTCCTTTGAAAAAATTTATAGGGATCTAAAATCAGAGTTCAAGCATTTTTTATCACAGTGGATGTAATTATTTAATAAGCGTTACACATTTTTTTAAAAGCAATTTATTTCTCCCAACCAAAACAGTTTTGAGTTGTTTTGGTTGGGAGTTTTATTTTAAGAATTTAGTTTTAAATAGCAATAGTGTAATTATAAATTGTTCAAGTTAGTTTTGTAAAAATGATAAATTTTAAAGAGAGTAGCAGTAAAATTAATTTCAACGTCTGATATTTTTCACATACTTAAATGAATAGCAAAGCCACATTATTAGTTGAAGGGATGACCTGTAGTAATTGTGCACAAAATATAACCCGACAATTGCAAAAAAATGGATTAAAAAATGTTCTGGTAAATTTTGAAGAAGCTGAAGTTACTTACGATGAAATTGAAAGTATCACTCAGGAGGATGTTATTAATACAATTTCTAGTTTAGGCTACAAAGCATCAGCAAATGTTAAAATTGATAAGGCTAAAGCCAGTTTAACAATTTTAGAGAAGCGATTAATTATCAGTTCAGTTTTTACATTGCCTTTGTTGCTACATATGTGGATTAATTGGCATTGGTTGCATCATCCAATTGTTCAATTGTTGCTTTGTATGCCGGTGGTAATTATTGGGTGTATGCATTTTGGAAGAAGTGCTTGGGGCTCGATAAAACATCGGATGCCCAATATGGATGTGCTGATTACAGTGGGTGCATCATCGGCATTTATTTACAGCTTGATTGCCATTTTTTTATTCTGGGGTGAAAAAAAGGTAAATGACTATTTGTTTTTTGAAACAGCTGCAACAATTATTACTTTGGTTTTGCTAGGTAATCTTATTGAACAAAGAAGTCTTAGAAGAACCACAACAGCACTTGATGCTTTAATTCGATTGCAACCACAAACTGCCAAACGAATTATTGATGCATTAACGGATAATGAGCGTTCAGAAGAGGTGCTTTCTAAAAATTTAAAATTGCACGATCTTGTTTTGATTAATACGGGCGAGCGTATACCAGTTGATGGTCGAATTTATTGGGGCTCTGCAACTATAGACGAATCAGCAATGACGGGTGAGAGTGTGCCTTCAGATAAAAGTGAAAACGATACTGTACTGGCTGGTACCATTATTTCTAAAGGAAGTATTAAAGTTATTTCCGACAAAGTTGGTAACGATACTGTGTTAAATCATATTATTGAGCAGGTAAAGCAAGCAACCATGCACAAGCCAAACATTCAACGGTTGGGCGATGTGGTTAGTGCTTGGTTTGTTCCGGTGGTGATTGTATTTTCCATATCAACATTTTTGATTTCTTATTTTGTTGCTGACGTTACGTTGCAACAATCTTTTTTAAGCAGCATTGCAGTGCTTGTAATTTCTTGTCCTTGTGCAATGGGTTTGGCCACACCTACAGCGGTAGCAGTTGGAATTGGTCGTGCTGCACGCGATGGAATATTAATTAAGGGTGGAGATACATTAGAAAAATTTGCCAACATAAAAACAATGGTACTCGATAAAACGGGCACCCTAACAAATGGTAAATTTTCAATTACTAATATAAATTATTTGCATCAGGATAAAGAATTGATTCATTACCTAATTGCGCAATTGGAGCAACATTCAACTCATCCAATTGGTAAAGCGCTTGTTGAACAGATAAAGCCAAAGGAAGGTGCTGTAAAGATTAATTTCAAATTTATTGAAGAAGAAAAAGGGTTCGGTGTAAAAGCAGGTGATCTGGAAGGAAACATTTATTCCATCGGATCATTTGCTACTGTAAAGGATTTTACAACTGATGACACACATCAAGTATATTTGAATAAAAATAAAGAGCTCTTAGCTACTATTGATCTTTCCGACACTTTGCGTGAAGATGCCATTGCTACCATTGAATATTTTCGTTCTCAAAATGTGAAATTAGTTTTATTGAGTGGCGACAATGCTAATAATTGTGAGAGAATTGCCAGGCAATTAAATATTACTACCGTTTATTTCGGACATCTTCCACACGAAAAAACAACTATCATCAGCAAACTAAAAATCGAAGGATTGCTAGCGATGGCAGGAGATGGAATCAATGATGCACCTTCATTAACACTGGCTGATGTCGGTGTAACTTTTCGGGCTGCTACTCAAATTGCTATTCAATCAGCAGATATCGTTTTAATGAATGAATCGGATTTATTTTCAATATGTGGCGCACACCAGTTGGCAAAAGCAACTTTAAAAACGATTAAGCAAAACCTGTTTTGGGCACTTATTTATAATATTGTGGCCATTCCCATTGCTGCCTTCGGCTTGCTTAGTCCTATGATTGGATCCCTTTCAATGGCTTTTAGCGATGTGGTGGTGATTGGTAATTCGTTGCGATTAAGAATACGGAGAATTGTAAATTAATTTCAAGCTCTGTGTTTTAAATTAGTTTTGCGAACGCGAAATTTGAAAATTGAATTACTCACGATTATTGAATAACATCAGTGGATTGCAGCTTTTTCAATTGCTGCGCTTTGGCAGTTTTTTAATTACAGGCATATTATTGGCGAAAGGTGGCATTGACCTCGAAACCATTGGAGCTTATGAAAGTTTATTGTTTGTTTCTGGTGCGTTAAGTTTCTTTTGGATAAATGCATTGTTGACTTCAATGCTAACCAGCTATCCATCACATACGGACCAAAGAAAATATTTGTTCAACGTGGCAGTTTTAATTGCAGTATGCAGTGTGCTAATATTCATTACCATTCGAGTGGCCGAACCTTTTTTTATTTCTTTATTTACTAAAGGAGCAACTCCTTATTTTCATCTCTTTAGTTATTTACTGTTACTAAATAATCCTTGTTATTTAATAGAATATATTTATCTAATAAAAGAAAAACCAAAACATTTACTTGTTTATGGTATTGTTACCTTCTCCATTTCTATTGCTGTAGTTGTCGTACCACTTTACTTACAATGCGATCTTTCAGTTTCCATATTAGGATTAGTTGCTTTAGCGATCCTGAAATTAATTTGGTTGATACAATTATTGCTTCGCAATGCAGAATTTAAATTGAAAACACAATTTTTAAAGCAACATTTTTATCTTGCTTTTCCGCTGTTGCTAAGCTTCTTGATGAGTGGCTCGGCCGATTACATTGATGGGTTAATGGTTACACATTTTTTTGGTGCCGAACAATTTGCGATATTTCGATATGGAGCAAAAGAATTTCCCTTTTCATTGTTACTGGCCAACGCGCTAAGCATGGCACTGCTACCAACCATGAGCAGTAGTGCAAATTTTGAAGAAGGAATGAATTTATTAAAGCAAAAATCAAAACGATTAATGCATTTTCTTTTTCCACTATCAATGATTTTGCTTTTAACCAGTTGGTGGTTCTATCCAATAGTTTTTAACCATCATTTTGCGGCTAGTGTTCCTGTTTTTAATATCTATCTGCTACTCATCATTAGTCGATTAGTGTTTCCTCAAACGCTTGTAATGGCTTTACAAGAAACCCGAACAATTTTTTATATTTCAATAATCGAAATAGCAATAAATGTTGTTGGAAGTTATTTTCTGATGCTTCACTTTGGATTAATAGGGATTGCCTATGGCACTATAATCGCATTTTTTATGGAAAAAATGCTGCTTATGACATACCTGAAAGTAAAAAGAAATATTGCTCCGGTTAAGTATATCCCCATTAAAACCTGGTTTATTTATTCTGCATTGATAATCATTTGCTATTGTTTTTCAGTGTTTTCAATTTAGAAGACAGGATTTGTTGAAAAAATTGTTTGTAAATGATATGTAAAAAAAATCATTCATTGATGGTTTTGGTAAGTCAATTTATATACTTTTACCGCTAATTAGAAATAAACAATAACACAAAATAAAATTCACTTAAAACTAAATTAAACATGAGAAAACTATTACTCTTTGGTTTAGCAGCAAGCATTAGCTTCACTGTTCAAGCCCAAAATTCAAAAGTTAAATTTGCTCCTGGCGTAAAAGCATATCCTGTTTCGGGTATTGTTAAGCCACAAACAGCTCAAAAAGCTACGGTAGCAATGGACAACGATGTGCCTTACCGCATAAGACCAGAAGTTGCTGCTACACCATCTCATTCTAATGGGATGAAATCAATGGTTACTTTCACTGAAGAAATTATTGGTAACTCGGTGTACGATTTACAATCAAATCGTGGTACTGCAAAAAGAATTTCTAACAATGGTGATGGAACGCTTTCTGCTGCTTGGACATTTACTCCGGTTGGAGGATCTAATGGTGTTGACCGTGGTACTGGTTATAACTATTATAATGGCACATCATGGAACACTACTCCTGCTGCTAGAATTGAGCCGATCAGAACAGGTTTCACAAACATTGACTACACTGCTGCTGGTGGTGAGTGGGTGGTTGCTCACACGGGTGCTCAAGGTTTACTTTCAAGTCATCGTGCTACAAAAGGTACCGGTGCTTGGGATACAATATCTGTAGGTTCTTTTAATTTGTTACCAAGCCAGGCTGATGTTTGGGCACGCTTTGCAGTTGGTGGTGCAGCAGGTAATTCAATTCACGTTATTGTGAATTCGCAAGGAACTGGTACAACTCCTGTATTAGGACAAAATGGTCCATTAACTTATAGCCGCTCAACAGATGGTGGAGCAACTTGGGTTGATAATCATATTCAAATACCAGGAACTGGAGCAGCTTTTATGGCTGGTGTTGGTGCTGAAGAATATCATATTGATGCTCGTGGTGATGTTATAGCTATTGTTACTAGTGGTTTTACTAACGATGTTAGTCTTTTCAAGTCGTTAGATAATGGTGCAACCTGGACAAAAACGCAAGTTTTTGCTTTCCCACTTGGTCAGCCATTTGACGATGCTACAATGAATACTGACACTACAGGTGATGGTATTGGTGAGCAAATTGAAACAAATGCTGGTGATGCAACAGTTACTATTGACAATAATAATGTTTGTCATGTTGCTTGGGGACATATGGTAGTATCTGAAGATGTTGGAGCTGCAGGTGTTAGTTTCTTCCCAACTGATGATACTGGTATTCTATATTGGCACGAAGGAATGGCTGCTCCAATGATTATTGCTTCAGTTGAAGACTTTAATGGAAACGGTCAAATTGATATCCCTACTCCAGTTGATACTGTAAATGATAACGGATTCGGTAATTATAATGTAGGTGCAATTGCTCAGCCTTCAATTGGTGTTGATGCTGCAAACAATATTTATATTGCTTATTCTGCTTTTGACGAAAGAGCTGACACTACTGCTTGGCAACAAATTATGCGTCATATATTTGTTGTAAGTTCAAATAATGGTGGTGCAAATTGGTCATGGCCATATACACTTAACCCAAGCCCAGATGGTGATTTTCAAGAAGGTGCGTGGCCAAGTGTTGCAAGTGTAGTGGATGGTGATGTTCATATTTATTATCAACGCGATCCAGCTCCGGGACATTCATTGTCAAACAATGCAACGCAAGCTGCTAACAACTTATTAAGTCCTTCTGATCAGATTTATGTTCGTTTACCGGTTACTGTTTTAGGCTTAAATGATAATAATTCTGCTGCTACTTCTTCTGATTGGGTTTCTTCAAATTATCCAAATCCGGTTAAAGATTTTACCTCTATCAATGTTCAGTTAACTAAAACTAGCGATGTAACTTTAGAAGTTACTAACATGGTAGGTCAGTTAATGTTTACTGAAAGACAAACTGCTTTAGCTGCAGGTACACATAGTATCACTTTGAATTTATCAAATCTTGATGCTGGAGTTTATTTCTACAACATTACTGCAGGTGACCAAAAGGTGAGCCGCAAAATGATTGTTGAATAATTAATAAAATAATCTTTTGAAAAAAGCTGCCTCTATAGAGGCAGCTTTTTTTTTGACCATCCGTTAATATTTACAAATCAATTTTTTTAGCAAAGACCAAATCAACTTACTTTGTAATTCGAATTCTAAGGCCATAATTTCATGAAAAACATTTTATTTTTTGTTTTTATTTTTCATCTTCACCAAGCTAAGTCTCAAGACAATACTACCAGTAAAATAGCTGTAATTAATGATGTCATATTAAGTACATCAGAGAATGCCTATACAGTGCAGGGTTTTAGAACCGCATTGGATTGCAATCCACAGATCAATACCATTAGTTTTATTCATCGTCCAAACGCTGTATCTGGAGTTGGCAATAATTCGGGCGAATTATTTTTTGATGTATCAAAAAATGGAGGCGCTACTTGGAGTCTTAATCAAGGACCTCTATATAATGACCCTGCAGGGTTAACAGGTGCTAGGTTTCCTAACGGGGTTATTTATAATCCAACCGGAAATACCAATCCAAACAACGCTTTTCTAACTTATTACGCACCAATATCATTAGGATCAAATTGGTCTCATGATGTTTTTGGAACTGGAAATTTGAATACCCTATTTTCTTCTACTCAAACCATTAACACACATCCTTATGCAAATGGAACCGATCTAACAGTACCTGATGGAATGATAATTACTCAACAAGGACAAACTTATGTTTTTGATGCTAGGCTAACTTCCGGAAACTTTTCATCTTATGATGGAACCCTTCAACTTAGACATGGCGTATGGAATGGATTAAATGACATGACTTATTCAACAGAGTTTTTGAGCTTGCCGGTTGATTTTGATAGCAATGGCAATGCTAACTATGCAGGTAAATGCGGAGTAGCATTTGCTGGCGATGGTTTAATTGGTTATGCTTGGATAAATGGACACAATAATTATAGCCTTGCTCCGGATTCTACCTATAATCTTGGAGTAGTAAAAACAACTAATGGAGGGCTAACATGGAGTAATGTAAGGTACATTTTGTTTAGCGGGACCGGTGCTAATACCGTTAATAGTTTATTGGGTGGAGGCGGAAGTGGTAGCTATAGTACCTGGAATGAAAGTGATGGTGTTGTCGACAAGAATGGCAACC
>JANNXV010000196.1:0-6041 GCA_031409815.1 Bacteroidota bacterium | reverse complement strand
AATAATTACCAAACAAAACGAACTCCTGCTTTTTGATTCTTAAATGGGGGCTTACTTTCGTTTTATAGCACTTTCTCTAACTTTTAACTCTGATAAAAATATTCTATAATATCCTTTGTATCTTTATCGGACAGTAGTGATTTTAATTATATGAAAATGCAACTAATTTATATTTAATAACTGCCATCTTACAGCAGCCGATTATCTTTGCCCCTCATTAAAAAAGTATGCGTATTTCATTTAATTGGTTACAAGATTTTATTGACCTCAAACAAACTCCACAAGAAATTGCTTCTTTACTTACCGATTGTGGATTGGAAGTGGAGGGTATTGAAGAGTGGGAGAGTATTAAAGGTGGTTTAAATGGATTAGTGGTTGGCAAGGTGATGGAATGTATCAAACATCCAAACGCTGATAAGCTTTCACTGTGCAAAGTAGATGCCGGAACAGGTGAGTTATTGCAAATTGTTTGCGGTGCGCCCAATGTAGCAGCCAATCAAAAGGTGATAGTTGCCTTGGTTGGAACAAAACTTTTTCCATCAACAGGCGAACCGTTCGAAATTAAAAAATCTAAAATTCGTGGGGAAGAATCCAATGGAATGTTGTGTGCTGAAGATGAAATTGGAATGGGTGTATCGCATGCAGGACTCTTGATTTTACCTGATGAATTGAAAATCGGTTCTTCAGTAGCAGATTATTTTAAAGTAACACGAGATGTGATTTTTGAAATCGGTTTGACACCCAATCGTGCCGATGCGGCTTCTCACTTAGGTGTAACACGCGATCTAAAAGCATTGTTATCAAAGGAAAAAAACATTGAATTGCGAATGCCGTCAACAGATGCGTTCCAGGAGCTTGCAAATACAAATCCAATTGCAGTTGAAGTAAAAGATACGAGCGCTTGCCCGCGATATTCTGGAGTGTGCATCAATAATGTTCAGGTAAAAGAGTCTCCCGAATGGTTACAACATCGTTTAAAAGCAATTGGTTTGCGACCCATTAACAATATTGTGGATGCCACCAATTATGTGATGATGGAATTAGGACAACCGTTGCATGCATTTGATGCTGATAAAATCGCAGGTAATAAAATCATTGTTCAGCAACTTCCTGCAGGAACTGTTTTTAAAACATTGGATGAAGTGGAACGAAAACTGAACGGAACCGAGTTGATGATTTGTGATGAGAAAAGAGGTTTGTGTATTGCAGGCGTTTTTGGTGGAAAGGAGTCGGGCGTTTCAAGTGCAACTTCAAACATTTTTTTAGAAAGCGCTTGTTTTAATCCGGTGAGTGTGCGTAAAACTTCAAAACTGCATGGATTAAAAACGGATTCTTCTTTTCGTTTTGAACGAGGTACAGATTCTGAAATTACCGTGCAGGCCTTAAAGCGCGCTACATTATTAATATGTGAATTGAGTGGAGGAAAAATTGCTTCTGCTATAACAGATATTTATCCACAACCATTACAAGCGTTCAAAGTGCGTTTGCATGTTGAATATTTAAATAGGTTAATTGGAGCAGTAATTCCACTTGCTGATGTAAAAAGAATTTTGCAATCACTATCAATTGTTATTGAAAACGAAACAGCTGAATTCTTGAATTTATCAGTTCCAAGATTTAAAGTAGACGTTACCCGCGAAGCAGATGTGGTGGAAGAAATTTTACGTATCTATGGTTACAACAATATTGCTTTGCCATTGAAGATGAATTCTTCGCTACCGGTATTTACTATCGAAAGTGATTTAGCGTGGCAACAAAAACTGAGTACTTATCTTTCAGCACAAGGTTTTAATGAAATACTAAATAACAGTCTTACAAAATCATCATTCCGTGATTTGCTTGCGGATGAAAATAAAAAACCGGTTGAGCTTTTAAATCCACTAAGCACTGATTTGAATGTAATGCGAGAGCATATGCTTTTTAGCGGGTTGGAAGCAATTGCTTACAATCAAAACCGTAAACAAAGCAACGTTCGTTTTTATGAATTCGGAAAAACTTATTTTAGTTACGATAAAGGTTTTAGTGAAACTGCACGACTTGCCTTGTGGCTAAGTGGCGAACGTTTTGAAGAAAACTGGCAGCAACTAAATCGTAAGTATGATGTGTATTATTTGAAAGCCATCATTGATAATTTGTTTTCGCTTGGCGCGATGGATATGAAGAATTTAAAAGTAGAAGAAACTCAAAATGAGCTTTACTCACAAGCTTTAAAATATTCCATTGGTAAAAAAGAGTTAGCAATAATTGGTGTGGTGAATAAGACCATTACAAAGAAGTTTGATATTCAATCCACCGTATTTTATGCCGATATCAACCGCGAGCATTTGCGTCCATTGTTAAATTCTGTTTCTCAAAAGGTAAAAGAAGTTTCCCGTTTCCCGGAAGTAAAGCGTGACCTTTCTATGTTACTGGACAGAAAAGTGAAATACGAAGAAGTAGAAAAAATTGCTTTCGACACCGAACAAAAAATATTAAAGGAAGTTCGTTTGTTCGATGTGTATGAAGGCGAAAAGATTGATAAGGAAAAGAAATCATACGCAATGAGTTTTATTCTTTTGGATGAACAAAAAACACTGGAAGAAAGGCAAATTGAAAACATTATGCAAAAACTGATGAGCAACTTTGAGCAGAAACTTGGAGCGGTAATTAGGAAACAATAAAAATATTTACCGCAGAGGTCGGGGAGTTTTTCGCAGACTAATGCAAAGGAAAACTCCGCTATTCTTTGCGTTTAACAACTCTGCGTTCTCTGCGGTAAAACTCTTAACAATTGAAAACTTTCACTGAATTTAAATTAACTCGCCAACTGTTAAATGCTGTTGATGATTTGGGTTATACTACACCCACTGCAATTCAGGAAAAAGCCATCCCTGTAATCTTAAGCGGGCAGGATGTTATTGGCATTGCACAAACAGGAACCGGAAAAACTGCGGCTTATCTTTTGCCTTTGTTGCGTTTGTTAAACTATGCTCAAGGTGACGAGCCTCGAGCACTCATACTTGCCCCCACGCGTGAACTCGCTATACAAATTGCAAATACAATAAAGGATTTATGCAAGTACACCGATTTGCGTTATGCAGTGGCCTATGGTGGTTCGGGTGCAAAGTTGCAGATTGAAGCCATCGGAAAAGGAATTGATATTCTGATTGCAAGCCCCGGACGTTTTTTGGATTTGTATTTAGAAGGCCATGTGGTGGTGAAAAAAATAAAATTCTTAATACTGGATGAAGCCGAGCGATTGATGGATATCAGTTTTATCTCGCAATTTCATCGCATACTGGAAGTAATTCCGCGAAAGCGGCAAAATCTTTTGTTCTCAGCCACTATGAGTGATTTGGTGCAAAGGATTGCAGGTGATTTTGTAAAGTTCCCTGTTATTATCAACATCGAACCGGAACGTAAAACAGCTGAAACAGTAAGTCAATTGGTGTATGAAGTTGCTAACCTTGGTACAAAAATCAATTTGCTGAATCATTTACTGGAAGACGAAGTATCGTATAATAAGGTCATCATATTTTGTAAAACAAAATCAGAAGCCACCAATATTGGTAAATATCTCCAACGCAGATACAACGAAGAAAATGTTCGTGTGATTCATGGAAATAAAACGCAGCAAACTCGTATCAATGCCATGCAGGCTTTTCGCGTAGAGCCTATTCGCATTTTGGTTACAACGGATGTTGCTGCTCGTGGGTTAGATGTAATTGATGTGAGTCATGTTATCAATTTTGATGTTCCGCTGGTGTATGAAGATTATGTGCATCGAATTGGCAGAACAGGTCGTGCTTTTAAAACCGGACACAGCATTACATTTGTTACCATGGCTGATGAATATCATTTAAAGAAAATTCAGAAGTTAATTAAGCAGCAAATTGAACGTTTGCCTTTGCCTGAAAAAGTGTTTGTTGAAAAAACACCCTATGATGAGAAACAGGAAATGCTTAAAGAAATAGATAGGCAAATACGAAAAGAAAATCCTGATTTTGCTGGAGCCTTTCACGAAAAGAAAGGAGCCAATAACAAGGGAAAAAAGGAAATTAAAAAAGTGGCAGGAAGGGAAGAAGGTAGAACAGGAAAAAGTAGAACCAAAGCGCCCGGTGGCAGAAAGCAGGATAAGAAAAAAGTAACCGACAATACGGGTAGGTTGAAAGGAAAAAAGTTCAGGTAATGAAGTCGTCAAACGCAAATCTTAAATGGTTTTATTTAGTTGTACTTTCATTAATATGGGGCAGTTCATTTATTTTGATGAAACGTGGTTTAATTTATTTTCCGCCTTCAGAAGTGGCAGCAATTAGATTAACAGTTGCTTTTATGGCCTCGTTTCCTTTTGCTTTAAGAGGTTATAGAAGCATAAGAAAGGAAGATTGGAAATTTATGTTGATACCCGGAGTGGTGGGAAGCGGTATTCCGGCTTTATTATTTGCCATTGCTCAAACTAAAATCAATAGTTCTTTAGCGGGAATGCTGAATTCGCTTACGCCATTATTTACTTTAGTAGTGGGAGCATTGTTTTTTCATTTTAAATTTTCTGCCAAGCATATTATCGGTGTGCTGTTGGGTTTATTTGGAGCTGCCGGTTTGGTGTTAGTTCGTGCGGATGGTTTGCATTTTGAGAATGCTGAATTTGCATTGTTGATTTTGATAGCGACATTATTTTATGGCATCAGTGTAAACACTATCAAAGCCAAACTCGGACATCTTAATTCGATGACAATATCAGGTATTGGGCTATTATTTGCCGGTATTCCTTATGCGCTGTACTTATTCTTTGGATCCGATTTTGTGTTCAGACTTCAAAACGCTCCAGAAGCATGGATTGGATTGGGTTATATTGCTACACTTGGTATAATGAGTACCGCTTTATCCAATCTTTTGTACTTCCATATGGTAAAAATTTCGACCCCTTTGTTTGCCTCGGCTGTTACTTATTTTATTCCGATTGTGGCTTTAGCTTGGGGAATATTGGATGGAGAGCAATTGCATCTAATTCATTTAGTGGCATTTGCATTTATTTTGGCAGGCGTTGCACTCATTAGTTATCGCACCTCAAAGCAATAATTGGCGATTTTTATAAATTTTAAAAAATCCGATTTTTATTATGGATTAAAATTCTATATTTGCGTCCCCAATTTTAGTTAAACAAAAGATCATGTACGCAATTGTAAATATAGCAGGTCAACAGTTCAAGGTAAGTGAAAACAAGCCTGTTTATGTTCACCGTTTGGAAGCAAACGAAGGAGATTCGGTAGAATTTAACGAGGTATTATTAACTGATGACAACGGTTCTGTGAAAATAGGATCGGCTCTTAAAGGCGCAAAAGTTAAAGCCAAAGTATTATCACACTTGCGTGGAGATAAAGTGTTGGTGTTTAAGAAGAAACGCAGAAAAGGTTACCAAAAAATGAATGGTCACCGTCAAAACTTCACAAAAATTCAGATTGAATCAATTTCTATTTAATTAATAATTCAAAACTCATAATTCAACATTTCATTAAATGGCACATAAGAAAGGAGTCGGTAGTTCTAAAAACGGTCGCGAGTCGCACAGTAAAAGATTAGGTATTAAAGTATTTGGTGGTCAAAAAGTAATTGCCGGCAACATCATCGTTCGTCAGCGTGGTACCAAGCACAATCCTGGTAACAATGTAGGTATAGGTAAAGATCATACCTTGTTTGCATTAACAGCTGGCACCGTAGTTTTTAAAAAGAAGTCAAACGAGAAGTCATATGTTTATGTACTTCCACTCGAAAATGCCGCACAGGCATAAACTTTCAAATAAATAATTTTGTATAGAAATCCCGTTCGTCCAAGAGCGGGATTTTTTATTGGTTACAAGCGAACTAATAATTAATGTTTCGCTACTTCTTCCACCTTTTTCCTGATACTCTTTGCATAATCATATCCAATCGAAAATATTTCTTCGGCCTTGGAATATTGAAAAACAGAAATTTTTTTCAGTTCTGGTGGTTCGATAAATAAATCGCAAAGCCTCATTCGTTCTTCCACATTAGTAAAAATGGCGAGGTTGAAACTGCGCTCC
>JANNXV010000195.1:0-4821 GCA_031409815.1 Bacteroidota bacterium | reverse complement strand
CAAGTGTAACCTGATCAGCGGTTCGAATCACAACAGTATCATTAGCATCTGGTAATCCATCCATATCACTATCAGTTCCTGACAACAATAACCATGTTGAAATTGTATTCCAGTTTCCCGATGCTTTACTACGATAGGTGGCTTGAGAGAATCCAGCAGACTGCAAGAAAAAATTAAGTACAAACGCAATTAGAAAAGAATAATTCTTGAATTTTACCCGCATAATAAAAACCGATGTATATAACAGTAACAACAAAAGTAGTTGGGTGAAACGAAATTTCAGGTGAATTTTGGTCAACCGGGCTAATTACTATGTTAATGAACCCATTTAAGCAAATCAGAGAGAAATATGCCTATTTTCGGCTATTAAAAATTACCTAGAAATGGATTCTAAACAACGTTTTATTGAACATCTAACTAAAGGATATTTGACCAAGGGTGAATATATTACTTTGGGAGCCGCAATTTTTGAAAACAATTTAGAACCTGCTGTTCCCATTAAGGCACCTTTAAAAACTATCAATAGACACGGCTTAATAGCAGGAGCTACCGGCACTGGTAAAACAAAAACTTTGCAAGGGCTGGCAGAGAAATTGTCAGAAAAGGGTGTGTCTGTTTTGGTGATGGATATTAAGGGTGATTTAAGTGGTATTGCAAAGCAGGGCGAAACGAATGACAAGATAACTAGCCGACAAAAAAACTTGGGTTTAGAATGGAAAGCCACTCAGTATCCAGTAGAAATATTATCACTTTCAAAAGAAAAGGGAGCAAAATTGAGGGCTACTGTCTCGGAGTTCGGACCTGTTCTTTTTTCGAAAATTTTAGGTTTGAATGATACACAAGGCGGGGTTGTTTCACTTGTATTCAAATATTGTGATGATAAAAATCTACCATTATTAGATTTAGCTGACTTTAAAAAGGTGCTTCAATACTTAATCAATGATGGAAAAGCGGAAATAAAAAATGAATATGGAGCAATTAGCACCGCATCCGCCTCCACCATTCTTCGCAAAATTTTGGAGATCGAAGAGCAGGGTGCAGATCAGTTTTTTGGAGAAATTTCATTTGATGTAAATGATTTGGTTCGTATTGATGAAAGAGGTTACGGTTTTATTAATGTGATTCGACTTACTGATATTCAAGACAAGCCAAAATTATTTTCCACTTTTATGCTTTGCTTATTGGCTGAAATTTATGCTACTTTGCCTGAAGAAGGAGATTTGGATCAACCCAAATTGGTGGTTTTTATTGATGAAGCACATCTGGTTTTTAAAGAGGCAAGCAAGGCTCTTATGGATCAGTTGGAATCTATTATCAAACTAATAAGGTCAAAAGGTGTTGGAATATTTTTCTGTACGCAAACACCCATTGATATTCCTGCAGCCATATTGGGTCAACTTGGTATGAAAATACAACATGCATTTAGAGCATTTACTGCCAACGACCGAAAAGCCATTAAGGTAATTGCTGAAAACTATCCTATTTCTGATTTTTATAAGACAGATGAATTACTAACACAATTGGGAATTGGCGAAGCACTAATTACGGTGCTTTCTGAAAATGGAACTCCTTCTCCTTTGGCTCATACGCTGCTTTCAGCACCACAATCGCGTATGGGGGTATTAACAGATTCCGAACTTGATGAGTTAGTAAATCAATCTTCACTTGCCAAAAAATACAATGAAGAAGTAAATAGCGATAGTGCTTATGAAATGCTTACAAAAAAAATATCGGACCATGCTAGCACTTCTGGATCAATTGTAGAAAAAAAAACAAGTAAACCTGTAGAAGAAGAATCAGTAGTCGAAAATATTTTAGATAGTACTGTTGGCCGTCAGGTGGCACGTACAGTTGCACGCGAAGTAACAAGAGGACTTTTAGGCGTGCTTGGAATTACCGGATCAAAGCGAAAAAGTAAAAGTGCTTGGTTTTGATTTAAGTTGAATCTTGATGCAAAATTTCTGAAATAGAAATTTAATTCTGCCTTCTTCTTTCACACTTTAACTATTCACTTTTTTGTGTGATAATTGCTCAGCTACAATTTCAAGACCTTCCTTAAAAGTATGTGGACGATAGTCCAACTGACTCATGGCCTTATCGAGAATAAAGCCGGTTTTGGCTGGCCGTTTGGCCGGCTGATTTAGCGATGAAGATGTAATAGGCTTAATGTACTTGCGATCTAGTTTAAAGAAATCGGCAGCAGTGTAGGCAATTTCTAAAACACTCATCAACTCTAGTCCACACACATGAAAAATCCCTGTTGAGCGTTTGTTTGAAGCATTGATACATGCTTCAGCTAAGTCTTCGGCTAATGTTGGTGAGCGAAACTGATCTGTAATAACTTTAATTTCTTTTTGCTGCTCCAACGCAGATTTTACCCATAAAACAATATTTGAACGCTGAATATCATCTATTACTCCATAAATAATAATGGTTCGAATAATCGCCCAATCTATAGTGCTCTCTTGTAATAATTTTTCAGAGGCCAATTTGCTTGATGCATAAAAACTTTGCGGGTTAGTAGAATCTGTTTCACGATAAGGTCCATTTTCCCCATCAAAAACAAAATCGGTTGACAGATGTATTAAGTGAGTATTGTAAAGCTTACACGCATTTATTAAATATTTTACCGAGTTAACATTAACGTTTGTACACCCTTCTCTGTCTTTCTCACATTCATCCACATTAGTCATAGCTGCTGTATTTATAATGCACGCAGGGCGATGTTCAATTACCAATTCCATTACTTGTTTCTCATCAGTAATGTCCAAATTTTCATAAACATAACCCTGTTTGTCCAGTATACGGTTCTCGCCACGAGCGGCCGCTATAAGGTGCATATTCGAATGCTTTTTAAGCGCATAAACAAGTTTTTGGCCCAACAAACCATTACTGCCGGTAATTAAAATTTTCATGTTTAAGAAAGGTGTTAATTAATTGCAAATAAATTTTAAAAAACTGATTTAAGAAGAAAGGATGCTAAGCAATTTGGTTACTTGCTCTTGCGTTCCTAAAACAAAAAGTTTCGCATCAGGCTTCATTACAGTGTCCGGTTCAGGATTGATAACATATTCTCCATCACCTGTTTTGAAACCAATAATATTAGCTCCGGTTTTATTACGGATTTCTAACTCGCGAATAGTCTTACCCTTTAAACGATCACTCAAATTATTGTATAGTATTTCTTCTAGACGAATATTAATTTTTCCGGTTATATAATCCAAAAATTCTAAAACATCAGGTCGTGTAACCAGCGATGCCATATGCGTTCCACCAATTTTATCAGGCATTATTACATTATTGGCACCTGCACGTTTTAACTTATTGTCAGCCGAATCTTCAGACGCACGGCTGATTATTTTTAAATTCGGGTTCAGTTCACGGGCACTCATAACCACAAAAACATTTTCCGCGTCATTGGGCAAAGTGGTAATTAATGCACGGGCGTTTTTGATGCCTGCATCAAGTAGCGTTTCATCATGAGTTGCATTGCCGTCAATTAAAAGCACTCCTTCGGTCGACCTCATTTCAGAAATGATATGAGGATCGCTCTCAATGGCAACAAATTCCTGTTTGTGTGAGCGCAGTTGCTCGCAAGCCTGTTTTCCATTTCTGCCATAGCCACAAACAATTACATGGCCGCTTAATTTATCTATTGATCTTTGCACTTTTCTAAATTTAAGATATCGTTGCAATTCACCTTCCATCACATAGGAAGTTACTACTGAAACTGCATATGCAAATATACCAATGCTTACAATGATGAGGATAACCACAAACCAGCGTCCTGTTTCTGAAAGGTTGTGAATTAAATTAAGGCCTACAGTACTTAAAATAATTACCGTTTGATAAATGGATTCACTAAAGGTAAAACCTTCAATAATCATAAATCCAAGAATGCCGAAAAGTAAGTTGCCCATAATTAGGGCAATAGCAATATAGAGCTTCTTTAAAAAATGAACTGATTTACGTTGCACCGTGCGAAAATAGTGAACACCTGCTAATTAAAATGGTTATCTTTTTTAGAAATCGGATAAAAAACGCATTTTTTATGTTAAACTTTCATTTAGTCTAAAGAGTTGAAACATTGAAGCAATTTATCTACTCATATAGACCAGTTTATGGCGAAAATATATACTTTAAAATCCATTAAATTATCCATTAGATGATTATTTAAACCAGTTGCTTCTTTCAAATACCCAAAAATGGTAAATTGTTAAAAATATATTTTTTAGTTACGAAAAGAAAATTGTAAGTTTGCAAGAGCATTAATAATTAGGATTTAAATTGCTTCAATAGAGTCTTGAAATTTAACAAGAATTAAACTTGTAAGATAATTAAAAGCCTTACATTCATTTTACAACGAATTAATAAATAATGAATATTTTGCATTGGAACTTTGTATTTATTGATTTTTCAAATGACTTTTAACACATAATTTAATTGCACTAAAACATAAACTGATAAAATAACATGAAAACAAAAATTACTAATTTAAATCGCAGATTAGCATTGCTTGCAATGCTATTACTGTGTACGGTGTTTGGCGCTCGCGGGCAGTCCACCACCGCTGTAAATGCTGTTATGCAAACTTGTAGTAGCACCGCAAACACTATCGACTTTGACGTCTTTATTACCAACGCTTCTGGTAATGCAAATTTTATCTTGCAATCTGGCGCCTATGGATGGGACTTTAACCAAGCCATTAAAAATGGCGGAACAGTTAGTATTGCTTATGTGGCAGGTTCCAGTCAATTAGTAGCGGCCCATTCTGCCTTTACTCCCACTAATTTAAATATTAATCCGACTACATTTGCTATT
>JANNXV010000194.1:0-20355 GCA_031409815.1 Bacteroidota bacterium | reverse complement strand
AAGCCTTACTTAAGGACAACACCTCAACCAAACAAATAATAAGTTAATTAGTAATGGAGATAATTCAAGAAGTAATTTTAGTGGATGAGTTGAATAATCCTGTTGGTGTGATGGAGAAAATGGAGGCTCACCGCAAAGGTGTTTTGCATCGTGCCTTTTCCATTTTAATTTACAATTCAAAAGGAGAAATGTTATTACAACAGCGAGCTGACCATAAATATCATTCGGGTGGATTATGGACCAATGCCTGTTGTAGTCATCCAAAACCTGGTGAAGAAATTTTAACGGCTGCGCACCGAAGATTAAAGGAAGAAATTAATCTTGAATGTGATTTAAAAATCATCGGTCACTTTATTTATCACCACCAATTTGAAGAGCATCTTTTTGAACATGAATATGATTTTGTATTGAAAGGTGTTTGCGATAAAGAACCAAAGGAAGATCCTGAGGAAGTAAAGGCGTCTAAGTGGATCACTGAAAATGAGTTGATAGAAGACGTTCGATTAAATCCTGATCAATATACTTTTTGGTTTAAAGAAATTATTAATCATAAGTTCATTTAAGTTGCGCATTGAGTTTTCAGTTATGATTTTCCAATGTAACTTTTAATCATTTTACTCAAGCATTGCAATCGAAAAGAAGTTAATGCTGTTTTTCTAAGCAATTCTTGCAGCCCATTTTTCTTACTTAATTAACCCGCAAAACATTAGGCTATTCTCAGAAGTAAATATCGAGATAGATGAATCTAGCAAAAACATCTATAAATTAAATTTTTCTTACACCTAACAGTTACTCAACATGATTGTGAGATAGCAGCTGTATTGCAGGCGTAGCTTTGGTTTTGCACAAAATTCTACATCCACACAATTGTAGATTCAAAGCAGATGAAACAAAAAAAACAAAGCAAAATGAATAAGCATTTACAGTTAAAGATTATTTCACTGTTTATTGCGGCACTTTCAATATGTGGTTTGCAACAAGCAAAAGCAAGCCATGCAATGGGTGCTGACCTTACTTACCAATGTCTTGGAGGTAACACCTATAAATTGCGGCTTTCCTTTTACCGCGATTGTATTGGTATTCCTGCACCAGGAAATATTTCGATAAATATACGCTCGGTTAATTGCGGCAGGAATTACAATATAACCTGCAACCCAATTCCCGGAACCGGTCAAGAAGTTACTCCGATGTGCCCATCGGCAAATTCAACTTGCAATGGTGGTGCGTTTACCGGAATACAAGAATGGGTTTATGAGGGCATTACTACTTTGCCTCTGCAATGCACAGATTGGACATTTTCCTATTCGCTATGCTGCCGAAATGCTGCAATAAATACCATTACTACTCCCGGTTCAAATACCTTCTACATCTATGCAACATTAAACAACACCATTTCGCCATGTAATAGTTCTCCAACATTCACAAACAAGCCTGTACCGTTTTCTTGTTTGGGTCAGCAATTTCAATTTAATCATGGAGCTGTTGATCCTGATGGCGATTCGATTGTTTACACTTTGGTTAACCCGATGCAAACCGCTACCAATCCTGTAAATTACATCGGCCCTTATAATGCATCAAACCCATTGAACTCATTGCCGGCATTGCAGTTCAACACTGCCACGGGTGATGTTACTTTTAATCCACAACAATTGCAAGTTACTGTAATGGCTTTTTTGGTGCAGGAGTATCGTAATGGTGTATTAATTGGTTCAGTTGTCAGAGACATTCAGGTTACCGTTATTAATTGCACGAATGATATACCTACTCTTAGCGGAATTAATGGAACTAATAATTACAATGCAACAATCTGTGCAAATGCACCATTCTGTTTTAATATCTTTTCAAACGATAATAATGCAGGTCAGCAATTAAACGTAACCTGGAATGCAGGTATTGACAGTGCAAATTTTATTGCTGCAGGAAGTCCACACCCTACAGGTACATTTTGTTGGACACCAAAGAATAGTGATATCAGTTCAACTCCACATTGTTTTACAGCACGCGTTAATGATGATGCATGTCCATATGTTGGAAGTCAAACTTATTCCTATTGTTTAACCGTTGTTGGAATTACAGCAGATGCAGGTCCTGATGAAAACATTGCATGTAGCGATTTATCTACTCTATCTGTAAATGCGACCGGAGGGAATCCGCCTTATACTTATTTATGGAGCAATGGTTTTACAGGCCAGACACAAACGGTAGGTATTGGAACTTATATTGTAACCGTGAGTGATGGAAATTGTTCTGCAAGTGATACCGTTAGAGTTATCAGTGCATTTCAACCGGTTGCAGCATTCACCTGGTCGGGTGGTTGTGCATTTAGTCCGCTAAGCTTTATCGATCACAGTACCACACCCGGAGGTATCATAACGAACTGGTATTGGAATTTTGGCGACAGCACCACATCAACACTTCAAAACCCTACGCATACATTTCCAGCTCCAGGTAATTATCAAGTCTCACTGGTTGTGCTAAATAATTTAGGATGTTTAGATACGATTATTCAACAAGTAGTAGTTACTAGTCTACCTGTAGCCAGCTTTACAACCGGAACAGCCTGTGTAGGTTCATCAACCTGTTTTACCAATACCAGCAGCCCGTCTGGAATTATAACAATCTCGTGGTGGAATTTTGGAAACGGTGGAAGCTCTACTTTAACAAACCCATGCACAACCTTTGCTACAGCAGGCACTTATTCGGTAACTTTAATTGCTGGAGATACGCTTGGCTGTATTGATACCGTGGTTCAAAGTGTAACCATCAATCCTTTGCCTGTTGCTAATTTTATGACTACCGGTACTAGCTGTCAGGGAGGCATTGTTACCTTTAGCAATACTTCAACCGGAGGAACAGGTTACTTATGGAACTTTGGGAATGGCGATACATCTACTCTTCAAAATCCAACACATGTTTATACTTCATCAGGAAACTATACGGTAACGCTAACAGTTACAAATCAATTTGGATGTACTGCTACCATAACGAGCACTATTACTATTAATCCTCCACCGTTTGCAAACGCAGGCGCTAATCAAACTATTTGTTTTGGAAGCAGCGCCACACTTACAGCAACCGGAGGAACAGGTTATTTATGGAGTCCTGGCGGTGCCACAACCGGAACTATAACGGTTTCTCCACCATCAAACACAAACTATACAGTAATTGTGACCAATGCAAATGGATGTTCTTCTATCGATACTGTTAGGATTATTGTTAACGCATTGCCATCACCAATGGTAGGCCCAAATCAAATTATTTGTGCCGGGCAAAGCGCCACACTCACGGCAAGTGGCGGTGTTAGCTACGTTTGGAATCCAACAGGTAGCAGTAATCCAACAATCAATGTTACACCCAACAATTCTACTACTTATGCAGTAAATGTAATTGGGGCAAATGGATGTCAGGCCACAGCATTTATTGATGTAACTGTTCATCAAAACCCAATACTTAATTTGCCACCTGCCGTTTTTACTTGTACCGGTATTAATACAGTGCTTAATCCTGGTACAGTGGGCTCATCCTATTTATGGAGCAATGGTGCTACTTCACAAACAATAAGCGTAAACCAACAAGGTAATTATACTGTTACTGTTACTAATCAATATGGTTGTTCAACAATAGGATCAACACAAGTTAGTGTTGGCGGACAAGTGATAAATAACAGTAATACAGTTTCTATTTGTCAGGGTGCTACAACAAGTTTAAATGCCGGTTTTCCGGGAAGCAGCTATTTGTGGAGCAATGGGTCCACCTCACAAATTATATCTGTTAATACTGCAGGCATGTATAATGTTACTATAACAGATGCAAGTGGTTGCAGCGGAACTGTACAAAATACCGTTATGGTAAATTCGCTTCCAAACGCTGACTTTACTCCAAATAGTGTTTGTATTAACGACCCTGTATTTTTTCAAGATATTTCAACCATTAATAACGGGACAATAGCATCGTGGAACTGGAATTTTGGTGATGGAAATGTTTCGCAACAACAAAATCCGCAACATACTTATCAATCTACAGGAACATGGATAGTAACTTTAATTGTTACAAGCAACAATGGTTGCATCGATACCATTACTAGAAACTTTACTGTTTTCCCTCTGCCTATAGTTAATTTTACTGCGAACAATATTTGTCAACAGCAATCACTTCAATTTATCGACCAATCATCGGTAGCAATTGGAAATTTAACTGGCTGGAACTGGAACTTTGGTGATGGCGGCACTTCATCGTTACAGCATCCATCACATACATTTCAAACTCCCGGTAATTATTTAGTTACTTTAATAGTAACAACAGCAGGTGGATGTACTGATAGCTTAGTACAAATGGTTACTGTATTTCCAAAGCCGGTAGCGAGTTTTACCCCAACACAACTTTGTCAAAATAGCCCGTTTACATTTAGTAGCACTTCAACTGTTACAGGAGGAATTATAACGAGTTGGTTTTGGGATTTAGGAAATGGTATTACGTCCACACAACAAACCCCTATGTTCACTTACACTGCTGCCGGATCATATAATGTAACATTAATTGTTACTACATCAAATGGTTGTAGCGATACTATTGTTCAGACGGTAACAGTTAATCCAATTCCAAATGCAGATGCAGGAACCAGTTATACTGTATGTAGAAATACACCAGTTACCTTAACGGGTAGTGGAGGTATTAACTACACATGGACTCCGGGTGGCGCAACTACTGCATCTATAATAGTAACCCCAGCCGTTACAACTACCTATTACGTGACGGTAACAAATGCCAGTGGATGCTCTGCTATTGACAGTGTTAAAATAAGTTTAAAGAATCAACCCAATGCAGATGCAGGTGTTGATAAACAAATCTGTGTTGGTGGCAGCACCACATTAACTGCTGTTGGAGGGGTTTCATACGTATGGAATCCTGGCGGTCAAACTACTTCAATTATAAATGTTAGCCCTCTTTCAACCTCATCTTATATCGTTACAGTAACTGGTGCAAATAGTTGTTCGAAGAATGATACTGTAGTGGTTACCGTTAATCCTTTGCCTATTGCAAATGCCGGTCCCGATCAATTAATATGTGAAGGTTCAACCGTTACACTAAGTGCAAATGGAGGATCGTCCTATTTATGGTTGAATAATGGTTCCACTGATTCAAATATTTATGTGAACCCATTAACGCCATCATCATATATTGTTAATGTCACCAATTCGTATGGTTGTAAAAGCTATGATACTGTGAACATTTCGCTCAATCCAAACCCGGTTGTTAATCTAGGTCCTGCTTTCTTTTGCACCGGATATAGTACAACATTAGATGCCGGAAATGCAGG
This sequence comes from Bacteroidota bacterium, assembly GCA_031409815.1. Taxonomy (GTDB): domain Bacteria; phylum Bacteroidota; class Bacteroidia; order AKYH767-A; family OLB10; genus JANLUX01. The sequence goes on along the minus strand of JANNXV010000194.1, from coordinate 15,038 downwards.
TTCAACATTTGAATGGCAGCCTAATGGAGAGGTCACACAATCCATTAATGTATCAAATGCAGGGATCTATTCTGTTTTGGTTACAAATAGTTTTGGATGTCAGGGATTAGGTATCACTAATGTTATTCAAGGAGGAACCGGTTTAACTGGTACACCTGCTAATGTTTTAATTTGTCAAGGAGATAGTGCTGTGTTAGATGCAGGTAATCCAGGGTCCACTTTTTTATGGTCAACCGGTGCAATCACCCAATCAATAATTGTTAATAGCACTGGAGTTTATGCTGTAACAATAACTGACAGTACCGGCTGTTTTGCTTCATTCGCAAACAATGTTACTGTTAACCCTCTTCCTACTGTTAGCTTTACAGCAAACAATAGTTGCTATGGTACACCTTCACAGTTTATAAATACTTCAACCATATCTGCTGGAACTCTATCGACATATAATTGGAATTTTGGAAACGGTTATTCTTCGACAAATCAAAATCCTTCACAACAATATGCAACTGCAGGAATTTACAATGTTACCTTACAAGTAATCTCCGGCTTTGGTTGTGTAGCATCGCTTAATATGCCTATTAATGTTGCTCCACTTCCAGTTGCCAACTTTAGTGCTGCCACTGTTTGTCAAAACAATGCTACTCAATTCAACGACCTATCAACAGTATCAGTTGGAGGAATTACCGCCTGGAATTGGAATTATGGTAACGGATTCAATGACACTTTGCAAAACCCATTGTATCTATACGCTAACGATGGAACTTATAATGTCACGTTAATTGTTTCGAGTGCGAATGGTTGCAATGATACCATCTTACAATCTGTAACCGTTAACCCAACGCCAATTGCAGCATTTATTGCAGATGAAGTTTGTGAAGGCGATTCAACACAATTCGTTAATTTATCTACCCTAAATAATGGTAGTTTGAGCGACTTTGTTTGGGATTTTGGCGATGGACAAGGTTCAACAATTGAAAACCCTGTACACTATTACACTACAGCAGGAACCTATATTGTAACATTAATGGTAGGCTCCGATTTAAACTGTATTGACACACGATCGCAGGCAATAACGGTTAATGAAAGGCCTTCAGCTAATTTTACAACAGCACCAACTTGTTTGTCAACCAACTCTATATTCAATGACAATTCGTTAGTAAATGTTGGAAACATTTCAGGCTGGTATTGGTCATTTGGCGATGGAGGAAGCAGCAATGCCCAAAATGTTTCTCATCAATATACTATTGCGGGTAGCTATACAGTATCATTAATTGCAACAACCAATAAAGGTTGCAGCGATACACTTACAAGAACTACAATTATAAATCCGTTGCCAACAGCAATTTTCGGAACGCAAAATGGTTGTTTAAATGCAGTTACTCAATTTACTGATTCATCATTGATTCCAATAGGCACAATAAATTCATGGAATTGGAATTTTGGCGACAATACAAATTCAAGTTTACAAAACCCTTCGCATCAATATTCATCTGCTGGCTCCTACCCTGTTCAGTTAATAGTTACATCTGCTAATGGCTGTGTTGATACAGTATCAAACAACGTTAATGTTTTCCCTATGCCATCAGCAGATTTTAGTTCAGGCAATGTTTGTTTAAGCAATACCACCAACTTTTACAATCAGTCGTTGGTCCAGGGTGGAGGTAATTTTGCTTACGCATGGAATTTTGGTGATGGAACAACTGATACCACTTCTAATCCACAACACACCTTCTCAAATTCAGGAACCTACAATGTGTCATTAACAATAACTACCACCAATGGATGCAGCGCAACTATAATTAAAACAGTAAATGTTTTTGCATTACCAGTTGCAAATTACATAGCTACCGATGTTTGTCTACAATTAAACACTGCATTTATTGACGGCTCTTTTGTTCCGGGAGGTTCTATAAATTCATGGTACTGGAATTTAGGTGATTCAAGTATTATCACCTCTCAAAATCCACTCTACACCTATGATAATCCTGGATCTTATTTGGTGAGTTTAACAGTTACTTCTAGCGATGGTTGCCGTGGAAACATTGTTGATTCAGTGTTGGTATATACACCTCCCACTCCGCTAATTACCGCAACAACCGGCTGTCTTAATGATAATTTATTTTTTAATGATACCAGCAGTGGACCTAACAATCAAATCACCAATTACACATGGTTATTTGAAAACGGAACATTTACGAGTAATATGGCAAATCCAAGTTTTTCGTTTACAACAGCAGGTTTGCACACAGTAAGTTTAACCACTACCAATAGTAATGGTTGTAGATCAACAGCAACTCTTGATATAATTGTAGCGCCATTACCAATTGCAGGTTTTAATGCTTCACCAACTTGCGCAAATTCTTCCATGCAATTCATTAGCACATCCAATGTTCCGAACGGGAATATTGTTGGTTATCAGTGGAATTTTGGTGACAGCACAACCTCTACTCTGGTTAACCCTGTACATACCTATACATCACCAGGAAATTATACTGTAACATTAATAGTTACCAGTAGCGATGGTTGTTTGGATACCATCGTTAAACAAGTAATTGTTCATCCACTTCCAACAGCATCCTTTCTGCATATCACTGCTGCCGGTTGCGGACCATTATTAGTTCAGTTTACTGATTCATCATTCGTACAAAATGGTAACGTAGTGGCCTGGAGCTGGGACTTTGGTGATGGAGGAACATCGTCAATTCAAAATCCATCACATTCGTATTCATCAAGTGGGTCTTACTCAGTTACACTCACTGTAACATCTGATTCAGGTTGTAGCAATTCGGTTACACTTCAAAACATAGTTACCGTTTATCCGGGTCCTTATGCAGACTTTGAACCTGATGATTATTCTCACTCTATTGATGCACCAGTATTCAACTTTCAAAACCTGAGTACAGGTGGTAGCACTTATAGCTGGACATTTGGTGATGGTGGAAATTCCACACTTTACGAACCGGTTCATACCTATCCCGACACAGGTTGGTATCATGTAACATTATTGGTTACTAACTCATTTGGATGTACTGACTCAGCTTCAAAAGATGTGTATGTCGAGCCCATATTTGCTTTCTACATTCCAAACACTTTCACACCCAATGCAGATGGCACTAATGATGGTTTCAATATTAAAGGAGTTTACATTGTAAATGTTGACATGAACATTTACAACAGATGGGGCGACTTAATCTTTCATAGCAATGGCCGAGAAAATGCTGATTGGGACGGATCGGTTCAAAACAAATCACATCAGGCACAGGAAGGAGTTTATGTATATGATATAAGTGTTAGAGATGTGTGGGGAAAAACACATCAACAATATGGTCATGTAAATTTGGTGAGGTAATCTTGGTTTAATAAGCCCTTAAATAAACATTAAAATCTTTGGCTAATCAATAGAATTAGGAACTGATAGCAAGGGAACCATTGATTGGTATGCCATTTTTTTCGTTTCACTTTTATCAACCAAAGATTTGTATAAAGAACGATGTTCAGTAATCATAATTAAAAGATCTGCATTTTTTCTTTCCACAAAGTGGTGTATGCCTTCATTAATATTTTTGAAGCTGCTAACATGCATTGTTGTATTTAGATAATCGATATACTTTTTTACTTCATTTGGTATTTCAGAAAGAGCATATTCAACTTGCGTCTTCGGATCGGTTTTATCACTTACATACAACAACATCAATTCAGGATTAAACGATCGGATTAACTCAAAAGCCGACTCTATCATCCTTAAATTTTTTCGATGCATATCAGTTGCAAGCACCACTTTTTTTATTCCACAATAAATACTTTCAGCTGGCACCGCCAATACAGCACAATCAGCTTTCTGCATTACTTCAATTGTATTGGTCCCAAATAATTTTCTGTTTAAGTTATGTGCACCTTGTGTGCCCATAACTATTAGGTCGGCTTTTGAAGCCTCGCGAACTTTAATGATCTCCTTGTTTACGTTCCCGCTGCGAAATACATATTCATGCTTTACTTTTTCCAGTTGAGATAAAAGGTCAATATTAAAACGATTCTGGAAGTTGACTAATTTTTGCTTAAACTCTGCTTCTGAATTATTTGAATCCGTAATATTTAATAGAATTAGTTTAGCAATATTAGTAAAACTAATATCAATTGCATATTTCAATGCATTAAATGAGCAATCCGAAAAGTCTAATGGAATTAAGATGCTTTTACTGCTGAACATTTTATCATGTGTTTATATATTTCATTTGTATAAATCATTTTCTTTGACTGAACAAATAACACTTTATTCTAGAAAAGAAAAAGCAATTAATTGTGACAAGTATTTCTTTACATTTTATTAAATAATAGTATGAAGCCAAAACTAAGATTTTTCTTGGAATACTATATGCAAATCACATTTTCGAAAATCAAGTAATTGCAATTAACTTGGCAATATTTATTTCCATAATTTAAACATGAGAATACTATTCCAACTTAAAATTAAACGCCCTATATTAACTAAAAAACATTGTTTGTCAAGTAACAAAAATCCTGACAAACACATAAATAACAAATCCCATAGAAATAATGAACCAAAGTACCGCTAAAGTACTTATTGGCCCGCTTATGAAGGAAACACCCTCATCATCATCGTAATTGTTTGTTTTCATAATACTGTATGTAATTGGTTTGTTACACTTAACCAATAAGCGTACCAGTATTGTTGAAAGCCTTACTGAAGAGCAAAACCTATAAAAATAGGCACTCCGGAATTAAACATTTATATAAAAAAAAACAATAGTTATGAGTGTAACAGCAAGCAAGGCATTTTGCAAAACAATTATACCGAATCAAATTAGATTCAGACATTCATTATTATACCAAAAAGTTTAAATAAAACGACATGGTTTTTTAATTTTAATCAAATTATGGGTAAAAATTTGTCATATATTATTTAATATTGCAGTCTAAACTCAAATTATTTATTATTATGAATGCTCATCACGAAGAAGAAGAACAAGAAGGCACTTTATTAGGACGAGGAGGCGCTGGTGCCTTTACAGTTATTTGGGTTTTAACTTGTATAAGTTTTCTATTGTGGCTTTTTATTCATTAGAAGCCATTAAGCATTTTAGCTAAAAATTCTAACTATTCAAGATTCTTTTTTCGCCTTTACAGTGGCTGCTGATATTTTCTTGTAATAGTGAATAAATTGGGCATCAATTGATTTAAGTCCAAAGTCATTGAGCCACCTTGATACAACTTCCATTTTTTGTGGTTGATCATAAGCTGGACTGAACATATCAAAAGTATCAAGTACCACCCATTCTCTTAAATCATCCATTTCTAGTTGTTCAGGTAATGTGTTTTTTATATCACATATCGGAACAAAGCGGTTAAGAACACCCAGACCAAATCTATTATTTATGTGATATAATTTAATGAGCCAATCAACATTATTGCGAATAAGCTTCAGCAATTTCTGATGATCCATATTCTTCAAAAAGGGACGTAAAAGATATTTTGCATTTATTTTTGAGTACCACCCTTTGATTGGGTAAAAATCTATTACCAACTCTCCACCTGGTTTAAGCATTTCTACAAGGCATTGTAATGATTTCTTAAAATCATTGGTGTGTTGAAGTACTCCAAAGCAAAATACTTTATCAAAACTAGCCTTCTCAAATGGCAGTTCATAAATACTAGCCTGAAAAAGTTTTAACCTTTGATGAGGGCCATTGTTCTTATAATTCACTTCAACAGCGCTGGAGTAATCAACAGAGTATAATGTGGCATTAGTATGTTCCAGCACTACCTGACTAAACCTACCTGCGCCACAACCAACCTCTAAAATATGTTCTCCGAGCATATCTCCCGTCCATCGCGTTTCAGCAAAAAATCTTTTTTCTGATATATCAACACCACTATGCTTATCTAATTGCGTTTTGGCAAACTCGTGCCATTCGAAACCGAAATTGCTGGCGTAATTATCATCAGAAACCAATCTATAAACTCCATTCTGTAAAGGAAAAATTGCTTTATTATTACGGTCAAGCAATCCGTTCGAAGATTCAAAAAGCTCCTCTTTAGTAGCTGGGTGAATAATTTTTATCAAACCCAAGCGGAATTACAAATATTATCAAAAAGAATATTTAATGTATGAAACATTTCTGTTGTATAGTAATTGACTGCAATAATATTTCTTTTGGTAGGTTTTACAAAACAATAAAGAAAGTAAACTGACAATGCTGGCCAAATAAATTTATTGTTTATCTTAAATCCACAACTTCAACACCAGGATATTTTGCTTTATTAAAGCTAAACATTTCATCAGTTGTAATAGCATTTGGAGTAAATTTTACAATAGCGTAAGTGTAGATATTTCCATTCTTATCGTAAACACGTGCAGTTTGAACGTATTTATCCTTTTTATTGATCTCTAATTGAATTTTAAAATAATTCTTTTTCGTGTCTTCCGGAAATAGTTCAATCAGATGAAATGTTTTTTTATCGGCTACATATTTCTGCTTGTAGCCATGCTCATACATGGTAAAAATATTGGTAGGAGAAATTGCATCACTACTTGTTTTTGCTTCACTTATCTGAACTTCATTCGACTCCTTCAAGTAGGTCCATGAAAGCTTTCCATCACTCATTACCACCTGATCAACCATGGTCAGATTGAACATACTTCCTTTTAATGTGATAGAACCGTTTTGCACATCTGCCTTTTTAGTTTTCTGATCCATCAGCGTAAGCTTGAAAGTTGCGCTCAAAGATTTATAAGATTTGTATTTGGCGCTTACATCCTTTAAAATTTGCTGTGCCTTTGAGTCTACTTGTGCATTTGAATAAAGCGAGTTAACAAATATGCAAATCGCAACTAAAAATATCTTTTTCATAATTGTCTAAGAATTCTGAGCCGTAAAGATAAGTTTGAATTATTATGCTCCCGCAGGTGAACGCATGTTTTTCAATAATTGTTCCAAACCTGCAAGATCTTTACAACGAACTTCTCTGGCTTTACTTCCTTCAAAGGGTCCAATGATTCCGGCAGCCTCTAACTGATCCACCAAACGACCTGCGCGATTATATCCCAATTTTAATCTTCGTTGCAATAATGAAGCCGATCCCTGCTGAAACTGAACTACCATGTGTGCTGCTTCATCAAACAATGGATCTAAATCATCAGCCGACATATCATTTCCTCCTCCTGCTGCATCACCTTCAGCCACATATTCAGGAAGCATAAAAGCGCTTGAATACCCTCGTTGGCTTCCAATAAACTTAGTGATTTCATCCACTTCGGGTGTATCGACAAATGCACACTGAATGCGAACTAAATCAGCACCTAGCGAAAGCAACATATCTCCCCTTCCCACCAATTGATCGGCACCTCCTGTATCTAAAATAGTACGTGAGTCAATTTTAGAAGAAACACGGAACGCCAAACGCGCAGGGAAATTAGCTTTGATAGTTCCAGTGATAATATTAACGGAAGGACGCTGTGTTGCTATAATTAAATGGATTCCTATGGCCCGAGCTAGCTGAGCAAGACGTGCTATTGGTGTTTCTACTTCTTTACCTGCCGTCATTATCAAATCAGCAAACTCATCCACCACTAAAACGATGAATGGCAGAAAACGATGTCCGTTGTTTGGATTTAATTTGCGATTGATAAATTTAGAATTGTATTCGCGGATGTTACGAACTTGTGCATCTTTCAATAACTCATAACGGTTATCCATTTCGATACAAAGAGAATTCAAAGTGTTCACCACTTTTTTAGTATCGGTGATGATTGCATCTTCTTCGCCCGGAAGTTTCGCTAAGAAATGTCGCTCGATGGTTTTGAAAAGAGTCAACTCTACTTTCTTAGGATCCACCAAAACAAATTTCACCTGTGCAGGATGTTTTTTGTACAGCAATGAAACTAAAACAGCGTTCAATCCAACCGACTTACCCTGACCGGTTGCACCTGCCATTAACAAGTGAGGCATCTTGGCTAGATCGGCTACAAACACTTCGTTCGAAATAGTTTTTCCCAAACCAATTGGTAAATCCATATCACTATTCAGGAATTTCTCTGAACTCAACACAGCTCTCATTGCAACCACATCTGGATTTTGATTTGGCACCTCTATACCAATCGTACCTTTTCCAGGTATAGGTGCAATGATACGGATACCTAAAGCAGCAAGGCTTAAGGCAATATCATCTTCAAGATTTTTAATTTTCGCTATACGGATTCCGGCCTTTGGTACAATCTCAAATAATGTAACTGTAGGTCCAACTGTTGCTTTTATTTTATCAATACCAATATCATAATGACCTAAGGTTTCAATAATCTTATTCTTGTTAGCCTCGAGCTCAGCCATTAAATCTTCGCGGCTTAACTGCGAACGGTTACTCTGGTAATTCTGTAGTAAATCCAAAGTCGGATATTGATATGAACTCAGGTCAAGCGTTGGATCATATTCACCTAACTGCTCTACCAAATTTATTTCTTCATCGTTAACAACACCAGATGTTGCATCGATAGTACTTTCTTTTATTTCAGGAGTTTCGACCAACGAAAGCGGAACTTCTTCCATGGTGATATCCATCATCAAATCCTTAGCAGTTTCCTCTTTGGTCAAAAGCATAGGTTCAATTTCATCTCGATGTGTATGAACCTCCGGAACTTCGAGTGGTAAATCAACTTCTGGTGATAGTTCTTGCTCAGGAAGAATATCTTTAAAACGATTACCATCAAGAACAGGATCTTCCAAATATTCCCCGTTTGCAACAAAGGGTGTAAATGCTTCTTTGCGGATGGGCAAATGAAATGCAATATTGAAAACCGCAACGGCAAATGCCAGTCCTACAAAACCAAGAAAGAAACCGGTTCCAACAGTTCCCATTGCCAGTGATAGCCAAAGATTGGTTTGATAACCTAATCCGCCACCCATAAAAAGCAAATCGCTTTTGTTCTGAAAAAGAAAACTCAACAGCGGAGAAACATAAAGCAAAGCAAACAACGAATAGCGGAGAGTTTTAGCCAGTGGTGCCAATGCCACACGAAACAAAATCTGAAATCCTGCTATAAAGGATAACCATACAAATAAGAAAGAAGCCACCCCAAACCAAGTATGCATAAATTGATAGGATACAATGGCTCCCATTTTACCCAACCAGTTGTCTACTTTGTAATCAGAGAAACGGAACAAATCAAACCATGAACCACGCACTAAATCCTGATCGTGTTTCCAGGTGAAAAAGAAAGAGCAAAATGCAATAAGCAGAAAAACCGACATAAGAATAAGAAACAAACCAAAAATTTTATGCGTCCGCTCGTCCTTTAATGTTGCCATTAAAGTGCTTTCTTGGGGAGCTTCCTCCTCTTTCTTTTGCTTTTGCTTAACTTTTTTCTTCTCAGACTTATCAGCTTTAGTGGTTCTGGTTTCATCAATAACCTCTGGTTCCGGTTCTGCCTTTTTCTTCTCTTTTAAAACATTTGCCATTTGTGTTGGTGTTGCGGTATGAACTGTAAAACTAAAAAACGCTGAATGTGCAATGTGATTGTGTTGAGGAGAAAATCAACAGCGGAGTGTGTAAAACTTTAATTGGAAAAGAAGAACTGATTTTCAGAGAAGTAAAGTCATTATCAATGTACAATTCCCCTCTTGAGAGGGGTTAGGAGTGTGTCTTTACACTATGCTCATCTACCCATCCTTCAATTGTCCGTATAACATTATATATATCATGTTTCACTTCCAAATCATCAAAACGAATAAAACTAATCCCTATTTCCTCCAAAGTCTTTTGACGTTGTAAATCATCTTCGTATTTGTGATCATGGCTGTCACCATCTATTTCAATCACTAACATAAGTTCATGACAGAAAAAATCAACAATATAATTCAACAGTGGTTTTTGGCGATGAAAATCGAAGCCCCTCATTTGTTTACCTTTTAGACAATTCCAAAGTAAAACTTCTGAAAGCGTGCTATTGTTTCTTAGTTGCCTTGCCAGTTCCTTTAATCTTGGATGGTATGGAATTATTTCCCGAGGCATAAAGCGAAAATAAAAAAAGGACAAACATTATATAATATTCCAGAAAAAATAAGGACACACCCCTACCCCTCTCAAGAGGGGAATGCCACAAGTTATTTATTGTCTATTAAGAAATTAATTTAAGGAAATTACTCATTTATTAAGTTGCGTTACTAATCAAAGATTGATATGTGAGCAATGCTAAATCACTTCAACAAAAGGGTCTAAAAAAATTGTAGTTTTACATCAACCTATATAAATCTGCCACTATGCGCATCGCAACATTCAATACCGAAAATTTATTTTCAAGAGCCAAAGTGCTTAACCTCCGCAACAACGATTCAATTGCTGAACAACTCGGAAAAATCGGAGCATTGCAGGATGAACTGCAAAAAGAGGTTTATGATACAGCAAAAATTTTCAGTTTGTTTAAAGAAGTGAAGACTTACATCTCGATTAATGAGAATCGTGGTAAACTTTTCAAACGAAGAGGTACAGCTATTACAGGCGTGAGTGCCAAAGGTCGGAACGATTGGGACGGGGAAATTGTTTTCAGACGTGAAAAGTTTAGTGAGATGGCTCGCAAATCTACAGCCGAGGTTATAAGGCAAATGAAACCCGATGTTTTATGTCTGGTAGAAATTGAAAACCGCGTGACAGTGGATGATTTTTATGGAGATGTTTTAAGAGACACAAAACTGAAACTCCCTTTCAATATGTGTATTGATGGCTTTGATCCACGGCAAATTGATGTAGGTTTGATGGCAAAATACCCGATTAAAAATATCCGCACACATATTTTTGATAAAGAAAAACCCACCAGCCGCAGTTATATTTTCAGTCGCGATTGCTTGGAGATTGAATTAGAAATTTCGAACCAACGCTCACTTTATATTTTATGCAATCACTTAAAAAGTAAATTACAATCTGCTTCTTCAGACAGTACTGAGCGCAGGAAAAAACAGGCAGAACGTATCAAAGAAATATTAAACTCCAATTACAATCTTGATGTTGACTGGGTGATTGTTGCCGGTGATTTTAATGATTCTCCCGGTAGCGCTGCTTTAAAACCATTGCTTGGCATGCAAAAGTTACACGATGTTTTGGAACTGCAATACCAGACAGATATGGACAAACGATGGACGTATCATTATAAAAAACGTGAACAGATTGATTACATCTTAATCAGCGAAGCATTGAAAAATAAATTTAAAAGTGCAGGTGTTGAGCGAGGCGGAATGTTTGAAATTGAAACCCTCACCAAAGAAAATGAAAAGCGTTACCCAATTATTAAAGAATTTAAAGATGCAGCCAGTGATCATGCAGGTGTATGGGCTGAGCTGGATATTTGATAATTAAACCTATTAGGTCTTATAAGCCTCGGAGGTTTAGCAGTAAACAATTAAGTTTGTATCAATATAACACTCATGCAAAAACTCTTCACCCTGCTTATTATATGTATAACAATAAATGCTAAAGCAGATAGCTGGGTACAGAAGGCGAGTTATCCTGGGATGGGATTGGATGATGCTTTTTCTTTCGCCATTGGAAACTATGGATATGTGGGTTCTGGCAGAGATAGCAATTATATTGAGCGTAAAGATTTTTGGCAATATGATGCTGTGAATGATTTCTGGACTCAAAAAGCAGATTTTGGAGGAGTTGGAAGAACGGGAGCAAGCGGCTTTTCTATCGGTAATAATGGCTATGTAGGTTTAGGTGTAGATTCTGCTTTTAAATGGCATCAGGATTTTTGGGAGTATAATTCTTTACTTAACATTTGGACACAGCTGGCGGATTTTGGGGGCGGTAAAAGAACATATGCAATTGGTTTTTCTATCGGTAATATGGGGTATGTTGGAACAGGAGAAGATAGTGTATTGTTATATTACAACGATTTATGGCAGTATAATCCGGTAATTGACACATGGTTGCAAAAATCAAGTTTACCGGGTCACGCAAGGATTGGAGCAAGTTGTTTTGTACTAGGAAATGATGCATATATAATCGGTGGTTTTTCCGATAGTTTAGGATTAATTAACACGCTTACAAAATACAACAGCGTTTCAGATACCTGGTCACCAAAAGCAAATTTCCCAGGGACATCTATAAGTAGAGCGATTTCATTTTCACTGTGCGGCAATGGATATTATGGAATAGGTAAAGGAATTTCAATATTTGTAAGAGATTTGTGGCAATATGATGCTGTGAATGATTTCTGGACCCAAAAAGCAACTTATCCTGGAATTGGTAGAGTGAACGCTTCGGTTTTTAAAATTGGTAGCAATGCATATATTGGTATAGGATCGAGAGGCTCTGCTTTTTTCAGAACTTTCTACGAATACACTCCCGACAGTGCCTGCACCACCGGCATTGCAGATGTGGAAGTTGTGCATTGGGATTTTAATATTTATCCCAACCCTGCTAAAGCTAAAAATGAGTTTTCAGTTAGCAGTCGGCATTGGGCAGTAGGCAGCACTGTAGAGATAAAAGTTTTTGATACTAAAGGTAAAATTGTTTTTTCAAAACAATATCCAATTACTGGATCAGATATAACGCTCCGCGCAGCTAACCTTCCTTCAGGCATTTATTATGTGCAGGTGAGCGAAGGAGAACATAAAGTGTCGCGGAAAGTGGTGGTGGAATAAATCTGGCTTCTAACATTACTAAAGTGTAAAACTTTCGAGCGGTCAGGTGCTTCTTTATTGCAAAAAATTTACTTTTGACCTAAACCTCTAATAAAAAAAAATATGGATGATCTGAAATTCTACATTGTATTGGTTGCAGGACTCGTTCCTTTAATCACCGGTTTTATCTGGTACAACCCAAAAGTGTTTGGCACTGCCTGGATGAATGTGACAGGTATTACACCCGAAATGAGTAAGAGTAGTAACATGGTAGTTACCTTTGGGCTAACCTATTTGTTTAGTTGTTTACTTGGTCTTGGTTTAGCACCCATTGTGATTCATCAATTCGGATTTTATTCCATGATGGTGGATGTGCCGGGTGCTATGGATCCAACAACAGAAATTGGTACTACATTTAAAAGCTTAATGGACAACTATGGAACTAATTTTCGCACCTTTAAACATGGTGCATTTCATGGAGTATTAGCCGGCATTTTTATTGCGTTACCTCTTATTGGAATCAATGCATTGTTTGAACTAAAAAAGGCAAAATACATTTTACTTCACTTAGGCTACTGGATAATAACTTTAGCACTAATGGGTGGTATTATTTGTGCCTTCATGTAGTACTATCACTCTTTATAAAAAAACGGATTGTCAGCTAACTGATAATCCGTTTTTTTTATGAATAAAAAGTTTTAAATCCTCCGATATTTTTAATCAAATAGTGAGGCTATTTCAATCATAAAGCAAAACCTCATTAATGTATTTTTGCACCTCTATTCAAAACTAATGAATCAATTAAAAAATTATGCCTGCGGACAATGGGTGGCAGGTGAAGGCGAAGGACAAATGCTGTTTAATGCCATCAATGGCGATGCAGTTGCAACTGCAAGCAGCAAGGGATTGGATTTTGCCTCAATGCTGGAGTACGGGCGTAAAACCGGTGGTACGGCATTACGTAAAATGACATTTCACGAACGCGGACGGATGCTGAAAGCACTTGCCATTTATCTTAATGAACGCAAAGAGGAATTTTATAAAATAAGTTGGGCAACCGGTGCCACACGCGCTGATAGCTGGGTGGATATTGAAGGAGGTTTTGGAAATCTTTTTGCGTATGCAAGTTTGCGCAGGCAATTTCCAGATGAACGGTTTTGCCTCGAAGGCGATGTTGTGAAACTAAGTAAAGCCGGAAATTTTATCGGTCATCATATTTGTGTTCCTAAAGAAGGAGTTGCCATTCACATCAACGCATTTAATTTCCCGGTGTGGGGAATGCTGGAAAAAATTGCGGTCAATCTTTTCGCAGGCGTTCCGGCAGTTGTTAAACCGGCTACTGTAACTAGTTTTTTAACTGAATCAGTTTTCAAGGCTATTGTTGAATCAAAAATAATTCCCGAAGGTGCCTTACAATTAATCTGCGGAAGCGCCAACGGAATATTGGATCATGTAATCAACCAAGATGTAGTAACGTTTACCGGCTCTGCATCCACCGGAAAAATGTTAAAGAGTCACCCGCGATTGGTGGAAGAATCGGTTCCGTTTAATCTCGAAGCTGATTCGCTCAATTGTTGTGTGCTTGGCGCAGACGCAAAACCGGGCACCGCGGAGTTTGATTTGTTCATCAAAGAAGTACATCGTGAAATCACCACCAAAGCCGGACAAAAATGTACTGCAGTGCGCAGAGTAATTGTTCCTGAAAATTTTGTAGAAGATGTGCATATTGCATTAGGCAAAAGATTGTCCACTACAATTATTGGCGATCCTCAAATGGAAGGTGTTCGCATGGGAGCACTGGCTGGAAAAGCACAATTGAAAGAAGTGCAGGAAAAAGTTGCACAACTAGCGAAGACACAAGAAATTATTTATGATGGAAAAGATTTTGAGTTAAAAGGTGGAGATAAGAACAAAGGTTCATTTATGGCACCTGTTATTTTCCTAAATAAAAATCCTTTTGTAAATCTGGATGGCCACAACATCGAAGCCTTTGGACCGGTAAGCACTATTATGCCTTACAAAACGATTGATGATGCAATTGCATTGGCTAAAATGGGGAAAGGTTCGTTGGTAAGTTCAATAGTTACTGCAGATGATAAAATTGCGAAAGAGTTTGTTCTCGGTGCAGCAAGTATGCACGGCAGAATTTTAATTCTGAATAGTGATTGTGCAAAAGAAAGTACCGGACATGGTTCTCCAATGCCAATGCTCACACATGGCGGACCGGGCCGGGCCGGTGGCGGAGAAGAAATGGGTGGTAAACGTGGTGTGTTTCATTACCTGCAACGCACTGCCATACAAGGCTCACCTACAACCATCACCAACATTACCAATGTTTATCAATACGGCAGCAAATACATCGAAAAAGAGGTACATGTATTCCGCAAACATTTTGAAGAATTGGAAATT
>JANNXV010000193.1:0-7181 GCA_031409815.1 Bacteroidota bacterium | reverse complement strand
ATGTAAATGATACTGCGGTGATAAGAAGGAATGATAAAGTAGTCGCGATTAATACTGCTATCGAAATTGATTTGAGTGGGCAGATTTGTGCTGATTCAATCGGGAATAAAATTATCAGTGGAGTAGGAGGTCAGATGGATTTTATGCGCGGTGCTTCGTTGAGTGAAGGCGGCAAACCTATTATAGCGATTGCATCTACCACGGCAAAAGGAAATTCAAAAATTGTCCCTTATCTTAAACAAGGTGCGGGTGTGGTAACTACACGAGCACATATACACTATGTGATTACGGAATATGGAATTGTAAATCTTTATGGAAAAAACCTTGCTCAGCGTGCCAAAGAGTTAATTTCAATTGCTCATCCCAACCATCGTGAAGACTTGGAAAGAATGGCTTTTGAGTATTATGGAAAATGTTAAAAGGAATAAGTTGAATCTATTCAACGAAGATGGTTCGCTCTTGTATTGTTTGTGCACTAAAATAACCTAAACATCCGCCAGTGAAATTGCTGACTGGATTTGCCGGTGCACCGGTTGACCCATCCTGAACCTGAGCAAGACTAAAAAAATACAAGTAAACCGGATTGTCGATACACATCATTTGTACTTTGATTGAATCTCCGGGTTGAATTTCGAGTTCTCCAAATAGCGGTCTTGTTACCGTTCTTCCGTCAGAAAAAACATCATCGTCAATAAAAATGGTTTTGTCAGCCTCATTATTAACAAATGTTTTAAATCGATAAAAATTTAAGACACCAATAGGATCAACAAATTGCGGGGTAACAGTATAAGTGGTGCCACCTAAAAACGATAGACTGTCTACAAAAACGGAATCCAAATTAACCTGATTTGGTAAAGATGAAATAGCTTTAAAAGTATTTCCGTCAACGTTGATTTGCAATGTGTATGTTCTGCCAATAGTACCAGTAATAGCTGATGAAATATATTGACCATTACCAGTGTTTTGTAAATTTTCAGCATTGCCAGCATCATCACTTAGCGTCACAACTGCTCCATCAACAACAGGAAAATTATTGGATTGATTAAAGTTTATAGTTTTTGTAATTGATAGCGTACACTTTTCTCCATTTCTAATAATAGCTTCCATCACCAATTGAGGCTTGCTATCGTTAAGGTCAACATCAATTACTTTTTCGCAGGAAGTAAAAATTGCGCTGATAAAAAGTAAAAATACCGGTATTCGGATATATATTGATTTCATAATTTATTTGAATTTAAAATTATAGGTGATAGAAGGAACCCATCTAAACAATGTTGTTTGAACGGCTTCAGTTTTTGTTGGATCATTTTTGCTTTCGCGGAAAGTAATGGTATATGCATTTTCTCTTCCATATGCATTGTAGCACGAGAAATTCCAGCTCGATTCATAAGTAGCAGTTTTCTTTCGATACCAGGTGGCTCCAATATCTAAACGATGATAAGAAGGCATTCGATAACCATTACGCTCGGTATATAGAAATTGGACTTGATTATCTAAAGTGTATTTACCGCTTGGAAAAGTAACAGCATTACCAGTATTATAAACCCATGTTGCGCTAAAACTCCATTTTTCGTTTAAGTCATAAATTCCCACAATTGAAATATCGTGCGTTCTATCCTGCTTAGCAGCATACCAATCGCCATTGTTTATTCCTTCAATTGATTTTTCGCTGCGCGATAGTGTATATCCCACCCAACCGCTAAATACGCCAAATCTTTTCTTAAACAATAACTCTAATCCATAGGCTCGTCCATCGCCAAAAAGCAATTCTCCTTCCACTTTATCATTGGCTTGCGTGTTGGCTCCGTTTTTATAATCGATCTGATTCTGCATATCTTTATAATAGACTTCTGCACTAAATTCAAATGCATTCTCTTTAAAGTTTCGGAAATAACCTAACGAAACCTGATCAGCAATTTCCGGTTTTACATTATTGCTGGATGGAATCCATAAATCAGTTGGAGTGGTGGAAGTGGAGTTGGAAATTAAATGGAGATTCTGAATGGTTCGGCCATAACTCATTTTTACTGATGAAACTTCATTTAATGTATAGCTTGAGGACAGTCGTGGTTCAGCATTGAAATAAGTTTTTACAAATTCGCCTTTGCTGTAATTTGTGATTGAATTAACGTTTCCATTTGTATCGTAGGTGTAAATATCTCCCGGTCCTAACAAACTAAAAGCAGTAAAGCGCAAACCATAAACAATGTTTAACCTAGCTGATGCATTCCATTCATTAGAGAAAAAAACATCATTCTCCCAGGCATATTTATCTTGCAGCGTTATATTGTTTATCCCTGAAGTTTCAGAAGCAGTTATCTGACCCGGCAAGATGGTATGATGTATGGTGTTGAAGCCAAATCGAATTTTGTTGTGAGGATTTGGAAAAAACTGAAACTCCTGTTTTAAATTCCAGTCATTAATTTTTGAAGTAATATCAAAATCATTATCACCACTTTTTATAAAGATCTTATAATTATAATTACTATAGATGAGAGAAGTGTTTGAGAATAATTTTTGATTCAGAATATGATTCCATCTGGCTGTGCCGGTGGCGTTACCCCAATCAATTCCAAATGTGCTGCCTACTCCTAAAACATCTCTGCCAAAATAACCGGATAAAAATAGTTGATCTTTCTCGCCCAGTTTATAATTAATTTTTGTGTTTAAATCATAAAAATACAGTTTACTTTCTTTTAATGATTGGTCAGAGGATAGTTTTAAAAATAAGTCGGCATAAGTTCTGCGGGCAGTAATCAAAAATGAGCTCTTGTCTTTTTTTATCGGGCCTTCTAAATTTAGTTTAGAGGAGATGAGTCCAATACCACCACTAATGCCAAATTTTTGATTGTTTCCTTCATTCATTTTAATGTCAAGAACTGAAGATAGTCGGCCGCCATACTGCGCGGGCATGCCACCTTTATAGATAGTGGCATCTTTAATAGCATCGCTATTAAAAGTAGAGAAAAAACCAAGTAAGTGAGAGGCATTGTAAACAGGAGCCTCGTCAAGCAATATTAAATTCTGGTCAGATGTACCACCTCGCACATAAAAGCCGCTATTGCCTTCGCCTGCACTTTTTATTCCAGGCAAAAGTTGTAAGGTTTTCAAAATATCTTTTTCGCCAAACAGTACCGGAATTTTAGCAATTTCTTTAGCATCTAATTTTTCAACTCCCATTTGAGCACGGGTAATATTGGCATCTTTTCTTTCGGCACTAATAACTACTTCTTTCAATTCAGTCGAATTGTCTTCCATTAAAACATCTGCTTTTTGATTTTGAGTTAAAGCAACACTGATTAATTGTTCTTTATATCCAAGCACAGAATAAACAAGTGTATAATTACCTGATGCAAGAGTTATTGAGTAAAAACCATATTCATTACTGGCTGTTCCGGTTGCATTTAATTCTTTAACCCGAATTGTTGCACCAATAATTGTTTCTCCCGTTTTTTTGTCTTTGATGGTGCCGCTAACTGTAAACTTGCTTTGCTGGGCATTGATGGAGCCAATTGTAAAAAGAAAAAGCATTAAAATGCTAAATTTTAATCGAATCATAAAAAAATCTTATTGAAATAGTGTTTTGTGGAATTACAATTTGCAAAGAAACAGTATTAATTCATTTACAAAGTTAAATTTAGAATAAGGATAACTGATAAATGTTACTGATGTGATTTTGCAATTGAAGAAAGGAAATTCGTAAAATGAAATAAGAACATATTGACCTGTTGTAACGATTTATTAAATACTTTAATTGAAAACAAAAAAAACTAATTTTTGTTTAGGTTCAATTGATGCTTTTGGGCAAAGAAAATTTAGAACAGTTTCAAATTTTTAAAATTTAAATGATAACCCAATAAAAGCTAAAAAGCCTTCACAAAAAACAATTGTGAAGGCTTCTGCCAAAATTTGGTGATCCCGCTGGGGCTCGAACCCAGGACCCCTACATTAAAAGTGTAATGCTCTACCAGCTGAGCTACGGAATCTGATCTTTTGGATCTTGGTCAGCCTTTGGTCATGTAGGCCAAAAGCGCGCGCAAAAATATCATTTCTATTCTTTTAAACCCAAAATATTAAAATTATTATTCAACAGTTTGTGAAACAGTTGGTAATCAGCAAAAACTGTTTCAAATTATTGAATTGGGGCTCTCTTAAATTCTATTGAACGATCAAAAAGGTAGCGATAGGTAATAAATGTTTGGTGCAAAGTAGCTCCAAGGTTCTCAGTTATCTTAATCATTTTAGGATTAAAATCGCCAATCCAGCTTAAAACAGTATCCTTATAATGGCCTTTTGAAACAATTGTTTTTTCTGCAAAAACAATCAATGCGGCTTCCAAACCTTTACCTTGCCAATCTTTTACTACTCCAAAAACAACTCCGGTCATTCTTGTTGGTGTCTTTTTTAATTTGTGATAAAGGAATATTAATTTGCCTAACCAATTTAAATTGCCATTTACATAGCGAAAAATCTGGTTCAATTCGGGCAAATTAATATAGAAAGCTACCGGTATTTCTTGATGATAAATAAATATAATCAGATCAGGATCAATAGCCGGTTTCATTGATTTCATTAACTTTAGAGATGTTTCAGGGCGCATTTCCTTAAAATGTTCGAGGCCAGCCCATGCTCCATTATATACAGTGCGAAAGTCTTCGGCCACTTCTTCCATCGACATGCCATTGATATTTTGCATTTTAAAATCGACATTGTTAACCAGTTGATTGTATTTACGAACAAAAATGGGTTGAGCAGGAACTCGTATGTCGCGCCAAAAAACAAACTGTTTGAAATAATCTTGAAAACCATACGATTCAAAAAAATGCTGATAATAGTGCTGATGATAGTTTAACGGATAGATTGGAGATTCGTCAAACCGATCAATTTGTAAACCCCAAAACTGATTTCGATCGCCAAAATTTACCGGACCATCCATGGCTTCCATACCTTTTGATTGAAGCCATTGTTTACAAGTATCGAAAAGAAAATAGGCTGCCTCTTGATTATTGCTACACTCAAAAAAGCCCATTCCTCCCGTTGGCTGATCAAAGAGTTTAGCCGTTTCGGGATGAAAAAATGCTGCCACGCGACCAATTAAGTCTCCTTTTTGATCTTTTAATATCCAACGAATGGCCTCACCGCCATCGTTAAACAATTTATTTTTTAAGGGATTGAAAATTTTTTCGACATCTTGCTGCAAATGTGGAACCCATTGTGGAATACTATTATAGATAATAAATGGCACCTGATGAAAATCTTTAACGTCCTTTTTATTTTTTACTTCAATTAACTGCATATACTTGCCGAAATTTGTGCCAAAATTAGATTAATATACATTTGCGTTCGATGTTTCAAAATAAGGTAGTCATTATTACAGGTGCTTCTTCAGGTATTGGACTCGCTTGTGCTAAAAAATTTGCTGCTGAAGGCGCTAAAGTGGTTGTTACATCACGTAACAAAAACACATTAGTGGAGAAGTTTGATTTAATGGGCGGTGCAAGTGATAAACTGTTTGCCATCCAATGTGATGTTACTAAGGAGGAAGATTGTAAATCGTTGATTGAGCAGACTGTAAAGGAATTTGGGAAAATTGATGTTTTAATTAATAATGCAGGAATAAGCATGCGTGCTTTGTTTAATTCACTTGATCTAAAAGTGATTCAGCATGTGATGCAAACTAATTTTTGGGGAACAGTTTATTGCACCAAATATGCGCTGCCCTATTTATTGAAGACCAATGGCAGTGTAGTAGGAATATCTTCTACTGCTGGTAAAGTCGGTTTGCCTGGCAGAACAGGGTATTCGGCCTCTAAGTTTGCAATGGAAGGTTTCTTAGAGTCGCTTCGTACTGAAAATTTACATACCGGTTTACATGTGTTGGTAGCGTGTCCCGGATTTACAGCAACAAACATTCGTGCAAAAGCACTAAATGGTGATGGCAATCCTCAGGGATCTTCACCTCGTGACGAAAGAGGTATGATGAATGCCGATGAAGTTGCTAACTCAATTTATCATGCAGTTTATAAACGTAAACGTGATATGTTGTTGTCAACGCAAGGAAAATTAACCGTGTGGTTGAATAAATTTTTTCCGGGTATGATGGATAAAGTAGTATTTAATCAAATGCGGAAGGAAGAAGATTCACCATTTTAATGACGTATCTATTTTAGGTTTTATTCAAAAAAATAAATGATGTTTAAGAGTTCAATAAAAATAGTAAGCGTAGCTTTTTCATTATTAATTATTAGCTGTGTAAATGAAAAACAAAAGTTGCAAGGCGAAATAGCAGTAGCTGAAGAGCAATTAAAGAATGATTCGTCAAATGTGGTTGACAAGCAAAAAGTGGCAAATATTATTCATCTGTATAGCAACTTTGTAGAAAAATTTAAAGATGATTCAATGAGTGCAGAGTATTTATTCAGGGCTGCAGATTTAACAAATGGTATTCAACAACCTGATAAGGCAATCGAAATGTTTGGTAGGGTTTCAGAGTATCAACAGTATTCAAAAGCACCAATCGCTTTATTTCTACAAGGTTTTATTGCAGAAACAGAGTTAAAAAATTTAGGGATGGCAAAAAAATATTACGAAAAATTTTTAGCAAAATACCCTAATCATGAAATGGCCGATGATGTAAAAATTACTTTGTCGAACATTGGTAAATCACCGGAAGATATTATTAAGGAGTTCGAAGCAAAAGCTAAACTGGATAGTGCTGCATTACAATAAAATTTTATGCAACAACGAAAACTAACCAAAAAGGAAAAGTTTCAGCGATCTGCTGAAAATCCAAAAACATTTTCAAGTGGTTCAGCTAAAGAAATTGGTTCTGATAATGTTTTGATCAAATGGCTGGGATTAATGGTAGCTTTTTGTGCATTTGTCATGTATGCCAACACTTTGGGTCATGGATATGTGCTTGATGATTACAGTATAATTATTGAAAATAAAATTACAAGGCTTGGTTGGAGCGCCATTCCAACTATTTTTAAAACTACTTATCGATTCGGGTACATTTTTATTTCTGACGATTTATATCGGCCAATTACTAAATCGCTTTTTGCCGTTCAATGGGCCTTGTCTCCAAACAATCCTTCAGTAGGCCATTGGATGAATGTGATTGCGTTTAGTTTGACCGGGTGGGTATTGTTCATCACCTTAAATCTTTATTCAAAAGGAAA
>JANNXV010000192.1:0-2905 GCA_031409815.1 Bacteroidota bacterium | reverse complement strand
GAAATGTAATTTTTCAACATATCCTTGTGAACCATAAAGTCCATCATCTTTAACTTAACATAATCTTCGTGAAAGAAATAATAACCAAAATTTTTGCTGTCTTGTGCACAGTTGCGTGAGCCTGAACCTGAGTCTTTAATCAAGTACCAGTCCTTTCCATTCTTTTCCATGTAACCAATCAGGTGCATACCATGATCATCCGTTGTTGTTTTGTTGCTGAACCGAAATTGTCTGGCGTATTCATCAATATATTCTGATGGGATATCATAACTCGGAACCATTGCAATTTGTTGTTGGACAACAAAACCAGATTCAGAAACATCACCACCAATCGACATAGTATAACCTTTGCGTATTGAATTCTTAACTATAGTCATATAATCATCCAATGGCAAGTTATAGTAAGTGTTATCATGCCACCAGTTATCCTCAACCTCATACTCCACTTGTTTCCAATAAGGTTTCTCCACCAATGAAATAATATCAACATAATCGTCTGGATTTAATTTCAAAACATTTTTTAAATAATCCTGTGGAGTCATTTCTTTTCCATTTACATTCACTTTGGTTGGCGGCACACCTAAATAATGGTTCATGATTGACTTAATGGTTGCAAGTATCAAATCTTCATTCCACGCATTTTGCGTCTTAATACTTGCTAAGTAATCCTTCATCTCGCCTACCATCTTAGCATGTGTGTGGTAACGTAATCCAGATAATAAACCTGAATAGGATTCTTCAGGAACTGCACCGTATTGTTTCATGATACGGTTAACGGCATTGGCTTCAGATCCTTCATCAAAGTTTGAGTCACCACGTTCCTGAACAAATCTTTTGGCTTTCTCTACATATTCCCAATAAGCGGTAAAGATTTCAGAAAGTTTTACCTGCTGTTTTGTTTGGCGATAAATTTCTGTTTCAAAAAAAGAAGTGGTTGAAAACGACCAGCACGTTCCGGCATTGCCTTGCGAAATGGGTTCGTTTTTCCAATAACCTGTAAATTGATCAGCAGAAGTGGGAACATCCATGCCGGTTAAATCCACTTTAAAAGAAGTTTTTTTCTTCTCCGGTTTTTTTGTTTCTTCAAATTCTTCCACACCTTTTAAAATCGAATTCTCATAGAATCCCGGTTTATATTCTACAAATTTTCCTTTGTTGTGAAGGGGTTGTTGTGCTTTAGCAATGCTGATAGTGAACAGTAGCACAATGAATGTTGCATAGTTTAATTTCATTTGAATATGATTTTAATTTTATCTTTTTTGTTTGCCTTCAACTTCGCTCAGGCTGACCCTAATTTTTAGTCACCCTGAGCGAAGTCGAAGGGTTAATATTGATCAAAGTTATGCGTTAGCAGAAACTGAACACTCTTATTTATATCCTCATACATCAGCCTGTCTTCTTTTACAAATGAAACCTGCTTTCTGTAGGCTGCAAAAAATGATTCAAGCTTTGAAGATGATTTCAACGGTCTTCTAAATTCTAATGCCTGTGCTGCATTCATTAACTCGATGGCTAAAATGCGTTCAACATTTTTTACAACACGATATAATTTAGTGGCAGCATTTGCTCCCATACTCACATGATCTTCCTGTCCGTTGCTGCTCACGATTGAATCAACAGAAGCAGGCGTACACAATTGTTTATTCTGACTAACAATAGAAGCGGCCGTGTATTGTGGAATCATAAAGCCTGAATTCAATCCCGGATTTGCAACTAAGAAAGGTGGTAAACCACGTTGACCACTGATGAGCTGATAAGTTCTGCGTTCGCTGATGTTTCCTAACTCCGCTAATGCGATGGCTAAAAAATCCATTGATAACGCCAAAGTTTGTCCATGAAAATTTCCTGCTGAAATAATTAAATCTTCTTCTGGAAAAATGGTTGGATTGTCTGTAACCGAATTTATTTCATTGAAAAAAGTTTGAGATACATAATTGATTGCATCTTTTGACGCACCATGAACTTGTGGAATGCAACGGAAAGAGTAGGGGTCCTGCACATGTTGTTTTTGATGAGTGATAATTTCACTTCCTTTCAATAACTCACGGTAACGGATAGCAGTTGCAATTTGCCCTGCATGTGGTCGTACTTGTTGAACCAAATGATGAAATGGTTCGATACGACCATCATAACCTTCTAATGAAAGCGCACCCACAACATCTGCAATTACTGACAAGCGCTGTGACTGCATAACTGCATATGTTCCGTACGCACTCATAAATTGAGTGCCATTCAGTAATGCTAAACCTTCTTTTGATTTCAACTGAATGGGTTGCCAGTTGTATTTTTTCAAAACCTCTGCAGCAGATTTTTTTTCTCCCTTATAATAGACTTCGCCTAAGCCGAGAAGTGGTAATGATAAATGTGCGAGTGGTGCTAAGTCTCCTGAAGCACCCAATGAGCCCTGCTCAAATACAACAGGTAAAATATCGTTGTTGTAAAAATCAATTAATCGTTGGATGGTTTCCAATTGCACTCCCGAATTGCCATAAGACAAACCTTGTATTTTTAAAAACAACATCAACTTGACCAGTTCAGCAGGCACTTCATCGCCTGTTCCACATGCATGTGAGCAAACTAAATTGTATTGAAGTTGAGATAAATCATTATTGGATATTTTTTTATTATACAAAGCACCAAAGCCGGTATTGATTCCGTAAAATGCTTCGTCATTGTTTTGCATTTTATTGTCAAGATACTCACGGCAGCGAATTATCTTCTTTACAGATTCCTCTGATAACTCAAGTTTGGAATTAGACGAAATGATTTCATTTATTTTTTTGAAATCGAGATGAGTGGATGATATTTGATGTGTATTCATTAATTATTTCTAAAAAATATTCGCGTGACCAGAGAGATGCTTCGTGCCTCAGCATGACAATAATCAGATTTTGTCATGCTGAGG
>JANNXV010000191.1:0-19940 GCA_031409815.1 Bacteroidota bacterium | reverse complement strand
AAAATCAACAAAACAAACTACATCTGAATTTAACCCTTATAGGTCATTTTATAATGATCAATGTTGGCTTCCACAAACATTTCGCCTTCTTTAACAAAACCAAGTCGTTCATAAACATTCATTGCCCGAACCTGCGCGTTTAAATAAATATTTTTATTCTGTGGTAAAACATCTTTTAAAACTTCAGTGACCAGATAAGTGCCAGCACCGCCATTTCTATGTTCCTTTAAAACTGCAAAACGCTCCAATTTAATTCCGTTATCAGTAAATCTCCACCGAGCTGTGCCTACAGGTTGATCATTCTTAAATAATAAAAAATGAGTGCTTTCATCTTCATGTGAATCGTATTCTTCTTGACGATCTACTTTTTGCTCTTCAACAAAAACCCTGTTACGGATATCGAAAGCAATGGAACTTGAATTTTTATCGTGTGTTGTAAATTTTTTTATCGAAAACATGCTTAAAAAATTAATCCTATCAATAATATTAAACCCTATCCAAAACCACCTGAATCATCTCACGCATTTTTTCTTCCGCATTTTTTGAATACTGTTGCGCAATACGGTTGGCTACAATTAAATTAACAGCACAACAACGATGACCCATCAATTTTGCCAAACCAAACATGGCACCTGTCTCCATTTCAAAATTGGTAATGCGGTTTTCACCTGATCTGAATGAGTTGAGCTTATCAATCATATAAGGTCGGCTTGGTTTCAATCGCAATTCACGCATTTGAGGGGCATAAAACCCTGAACAAGAAGCTGTAATTCCTTTATACATTCCCTGGCTTAATTTACCTACCAGCAACGAAGATGCTTTTGCAAGATAGGATTCAGGAAACACGCCTAAATTAGGGTAGTGTTTTCTAAATGCATCTATAATTATTTGTTCCTCGGCATCATTCTTTAATTCATAAAAATTAAGCAATCCATCCAATCCTAAACCATATTCAGAACAAACAAACGAATCAACCGGAATATCAGCTTGTAAAGAACCGGAGGTTCCTATCCTAACTAAATTCAAAGAAGTGAGTTGTGTTTTGATTGTTCTTGATTTAAGATCAATATTTACCAAAGCATCCAACTCATTATAAACAATATCAATATTATCAGTGCCTATTCCTGTTGATAAAACTGTAATTCTTTTGCCTTTATAAAAGCCGGTATGAGTCACAAACTCTCTTTTTTGCTTTTTAAGTTCTATGGAATCAAAATATCCGCTCACCATACCTACTCTATCCGGATCGCCAACATTTATTACAATACCTGCCAAATCTTCAGGTAAAAGATTCAAATGGTAAACACTGCCGTCACTATTCAGAATTAATTCAGAATTTGGAATTTGTTGGTTCATATTAATCAATAATTTTGCAGAATAAATTTAATATTCATTACAAAGAAATAGTAAAATTACTTTGTTGAGTATAATAAAAAGTAAAAAATTATGGCAAGCGCCTTTGAAAACCACATTATTGTACCCATTGACTTTTCGGAACAATCTATTATAGCATTAAACCAATCCCACAATATGGCACGTTTTGCCAAATCAGATATTACATTGGTGCATGTAATGGACGAAGATCTTATTTCTTCACTTAAACATATTTCAGGATCGGCTGAACAGCAGGAAGAATTAATGAGAATCGGAATACAGGTTAAACTGGATGAACTTGCAAACGAAACGCGTGCAAAATCAGGTATTGATGTAAAGACCCGAATTTTAAAAGGTAAAATCTATGATGAATTGAACCTGGTTGCTACTGAGTTGAATGCTGCTTTTATTATTATGGGAACCAATGGCAAAACAACTTTGCGTAAAAAACTGATTGGCAGCAATGCCAGAAATGTGATAGATGAAGCACCTTGCCCTGTTATTACTATTAAAGGAAAAGACCACCGTCCGGGCTGTAAAACCATCGTATTACCACTAGATTTAAGCCGAGAAACCAAAGAAAAAGTAGATCAGTGTATTGAAATTGCACGTTTCTTCGGCTCAGCTGTTAAAGTAATGACTGTTGTAGATACCAAAGATGAATACTTGGTCAATAAATTAACCCGGCAGATGGACCAAGTGGTAGATTTCCTATCTTCACACAATATTGACGTAACTGGAGAGTTCATTCATGGAAGCGATATAGCTGAAGAAGTAATAAAATATGCCGAAAAAGTGCTGGCTGATTTAATTATAATAATGACACAACAAGAATTAGTATGGACCGAATATTTTATTGGTACTGCTTCACAAAAAATAATCAACGATAGTCCTATCCCTGTTTGTAGCATTCGACCATTAGAAAGAAAAAACACCATGGAATTTGTTATATCCTAATTTAACTTAAATCATATGAATAAAGACTTCCACGTTAGAAAAATTATGATACCGTATGACTTTTCAGAAACGGCAGATCTTAGTCTCGAACATGCAGTTTTCATGGCTAAATTATTCAAAGCCGAAATTCTTCTGGTTCATATTGTTGAAACAGTAACATTTACCAGTGCTATTAGTCATGCATTAAGCGGTTTTGAGAAAAAAGTTGAGTCTGCTTCTAACGAAAAAATGCAGGAACTAGCAGATAAACTACATCGTGAAAATGGTATTGAAGTGAAAGTTATCACTGAAGTAGGAAAAATCTACAAAAAGATAGTTCATGTAGCCAAGCAAAACCATATAGATGTTATTATCATGGGTACGCACGGTACCAGTGGAGCAAGTTCTGTACTTGGAAGTAACACTTCTAAAGTGGTTATGGAATGTCATTGCCCTGTGATTTCAGTTCAAACACATTCAAAGAAAGTAGGTTTTACAAAGATTGTATTGCCGATTGACGATACTGTAGAATCGCGTCAGAAAGTAAATTTCGCACTTGAATTAGCTCAGCACTATAATGCGCATATTTATGTTGCAGGAATTATGCAATCAAACAACGAAGATTATCAAAGAAAATTCAGAATAAAAATTGAACAAGTGGTTGATTTTCTGGTTGGCCATGGAGTAGAAAGTGAAAGCGTATTCATTAGCGGAGATGACAGAGCAAAAATGACCTTGAAACTTGCCACTGATACGCAAGCAGATTTGATTGTAATAATGACGGAACAAGAAGCTTCCATTGCAGGTCTTTTATTAGGTACTTATGCAACTAAAGTGGTAAATCAATCTAAAATTCCGGTAATGACAGTTCGTCCTGCAGAAATTGATCCCGATCGAATTACTGTTTCTTTTTAAATACGCTAAAATTCACCTCTCCAATTATTTTTAGTTGGAACATTATTCATTTGAATGTTAATGAATAATTTCTACTCGCTTATTAATAATTGTATGGTCGCTTTGGATCACACAAAAATAAATTCCCGAAGCCATTTCTTCACTATTCAATTCGAACTCATAAAGCCTGCCAACTATCACCTTTTCATTATAAAGTTCATCTATAAAAAAACCCTTATCGGTATATAGTTTTATACTAATGGTTTCATTTTTTTCTGGTGTATAAAAAATGGTAGTAGTTATTGAAGAGGGATTTGGATATATAAGTGCGTTTTTATTTTTAAATATATTACTGCTGCTATTTAAATGAACTACCCCATCCTTTAGCATATCATTTGAATTTGCAGTCGTGCTAAATCCAAATGATAGAAAGGCAAATAACAGGTAAATGCAAAATGATTTTTTCATTGATAAACGAACCATCAATTTACATAAATCTATCTTTAAGAGTTCAATTATATTGTAAACAAAAGCTATTAGCAATTCAATTGACCAATCTTGTAGGTAAAAAAACTATTTACCATTTTTAAAAGGGTCGCGCGGAGTCCAATTAGTGGGTGGATTGTCGGGTAAAAATGGTTTAACTAATTTATTTAAGATTCGATTATTAAGATACATATATGCAGAATAATCATATGGCTTAGCACCAACAGTTGTTTTCATTTCTAAAGCAGTTCGGCCAAAAGAAAGTGTATTTACCCGGGCATTGATTGCTTCATTGATAAACGAATAAAGAATATTCTGGTACAAAGCATAATCCTTGTTATAATGATAATCAATTCCAATATGATACGCTTCATACTCATATGTATTAAAAATGCCTGTCATAAAAGCCACCATTTTATCTTCCAAATAAAATGCCTTGAAAAGAAAATTATTTTTTAAATGTTTCTTTAAATGGATAAAACATTGCGCATCAGGTTTGACTAATCGAACAGGCGAACGATGCTGCACTGCAAAATATAATTCATTTATTCGATCAACATTGCTTTCAATATCAGTAAGGTTAAAATCCAGCTGTTTAAAGGTCTCAATTTTCTTTATTACATTGTTAGCTCTAAGCCTATACTTAGATGTCATTGAATCTAAATACTCATCAAAATTTTTCCAATTATTTACCTGATGTATCTCCATAATTGGATCCATTACAAAACTGATGAATCCTTCTTTCAGAATAGTACTTTTTACAGGATCGTTGGAGAACGGAAAGTCTTTTAAAATAGTTGCCGAAAGCTTGCCTTGGCTCTCAACCTGCAAACAAACACCTTTGATTATTTGCGGCAAAGTATCACACACCAAAGTAAGATATTCAGGCAAGCAGCTGATTGCATGTTGCCCACTCACACTCATATTGCCACAAACCAACAACCAGTTTGACTTGCCAGGATCGCTACTAAAAAGTAAGTTGTTTAATTTGTCGCTAACTAAATTTAGAAATTTACCATAGGGTTCTAAATGAATGATTCCGCCTAACTCTTTTGCAGCCAAATTAATCGCTTGAAAATAAACCAAACCAAGAGCTTTTTTTACATCATACACTACCACATAAAAGGGTACCAAGCCCTTTATATGTGTGCTTTCGACAGCCTCAAGGTAAACGGAATTTAACAACAAACTAGTTGCAAATAATGACTCAGGCAGTTCAACTTTGGCTGATTGTATTGTATTGAAAATTTTAAAATTAAGCGAAGTAGTAGACAAAATATTTATATTAAAAATTGTAATTAAAAATTTAAGCAAAGTAAAATAAAACCTAAATATCAAACATAATTATTATTTCTTTGTGTAGTATGAAAAAAATAGTACTGCTTTCAGACACCCATGGCTATTTAGATGATTCAATAATTGAGCATGCTTCTAATGCCGATGAAATTTGGCATGCAGGTGATATCGGCAATCTTGAAACTGCTGATCGACTAGCGTCTATCAAACCATTGCGTGCAGTTTATGGCAATATTGACGACTCGAAGTTGAGAGTAATTTACCCATTAAATAATCGGTTTATGTTAGAAGGATTAGATGTTTTAATGACCCATATTGGTGGTTATCCCGGAAAGTATAACCCTGCTATTAAGAAAGAAATAAAACTTCGGCCACCACAACTTTTTATATCAGGACATTCACATATTTTAAGGGTGATAAAGGATCCCGCAAATCATTTATTGCATATCAATCCGGGTGCTGCCGGAGTACATGGTTTTCATAAAATGAGAACGATGATACGCTTTGAAATAAATAATGGTAAAATCGAAAAATTGGATGTAATTGAACTGGGATTAAGAGGCGTTTTACCTCAAGCGGTCTGCTGACCTAACCAGAGCTTCGTCCTTCCGGATACCACCATTTGCTAACCACAACAATACCATTTGAACAGGTAGTATCGCCAATATCCATGAAATTTTAATCGAATGATCAGCTGTAGACAACCCAGCCAGCTGGAAATAATTAAAGCATAAAATCGCAGAAAACAATATGAGTAAAACCATACAGATAAAGATTAATTTCATTTGCAGATTGCGATTGTTATACTTAAAAATTATTGCCAGAGCCAAAAGTATCATCAATGATAATATAACCATTAAAGGAAAATTATAACTCAAAACAGCACTACCCGATGCTCCGGAAAATGAAGTTTTAATGACACCTAACACATATAATCCGTCAAAAGCGGTTAGCTCAAATAAAGGTAAGAAGCACAATACCATTGAGCAAACAATAAATAATAAGAGGTAAACTGTTTGAATACGTTGCAGCATAATTTAAAATATGGGTGCAAATATGTCAATAAGCTTGTTGAAAAAAAATTTTACTTCGTATGCAACTAAATTTGGCTTGAACACGTTTAACATGTATTATTGCATCATCGAATACCGGATTACCTTTTTAATCCCTTTACAAAAGATCTCCCCCAATTTATTGAGGTTATTCTAAAAAAGCCAAAAAATATTTTAATTTATAGTGCTATAAGCATACACCTAAAAGTATATTTCACAAATGTTTGACATCATTCAACTTAATGAAAAGCTTCTTCCGGAGCTAAAGGAAATTGCCAAAAAATTAGACATTGACAATTTTGAGAACCTGAAAAAACAAGATTTGGTTTACAAAATACTAGACCATCAGGCGCTAAATCCCGAAATTGATTTTGCCAAATTAGGGATTGACATCCCAGTTGAAAAACCAACCCGCTCTCGTAAAAAAGAAACAGAAAATAAAGAACCTAAGGCTCCGCGTGAACCCAAAGAAAATAAGGAACATAAAGAAGCTAAAGAAAAAACAGAGAAACCAATTATAGCTCAAACTGTGATTGCGCCTCCATCCGCTGATTCTTCTGATTCGAACAACCGACCAAAACGCCAAAGAATAATTCCAAATTCGCCTGAGGGAGAAGATCCATTAGCCAAAGTGGTTTACCAGCCTTATTCTCATGGTACTGAAGTAGTGACAAAAAAAATAGAAAATATTACTGAAAATCCGTTCCCTGTTTTTACTGAAACGGTTAGAAATGAACCGCCACCTAGTTTTGATGCATCAGCACCAAAACCAATGATGCGTGAAAACAATCCGATGAATCAACGTGATGCAATGATTCGCGAACGCAAACCCATCCAAACTAATGAGCCGGTTTACGATTTTGCAAACGCCATTGAATGTGAAGGGGTGCTTGAAGTTATGCCTGATGGTTCTGGTTACTTGCGCTCATCCGACTATAATTACTTGCCTTCGCCTGATGATGTTTATGTATCGCAACAACAGGTTAAGCAATTTGGCTTAAAAACCGGTGACACCGTTTGTGGAGCTGTTCGTCCACCAAAAGAAATGGAGAAGTATTTTCCGTTAATTAAGGTAAATAATATTAATGGTCAGGATCCGGAAGTAGTTCGCGACCGAGTGCCTTTTGATTTTTTAACTCCATTATTTGCGCACGAAAAATTTAATCTTTACAATGGTAACAGCAATTATTCATCAAGGGTAATTGATTTGTTTACACCAATTGGCAAAGGTCAACGTGGTTTGATTGTGGCACAGCCTAAAACAGGTAAAACTGTTTTATTAAAAGAAGTAGCCAATGCTATAGCGGCCAATCATCCAGAAGCGTATTTAATAATTCTCTTAATTGACGAGCGTCCTGAAGAAGTAACAGATATGGCTCGAAGCGTTAAAGCAGAGGTAATATCTTCCACCTTTGATGAGCCTGCTGATCGCCACGTTAAGATTGCAAATATTGTTTTAGAAAAAGCAAAACGTTTGGTTGAATGTGGGCATGATGTTGTTATTCTTTTGGATTCTATTACACGTTTAGCACGTGCCTACAATACAGTTGCTCCTGCTTCAGGTAAAGTTTTATCTGGTGGAGTTGAAGCCAATGCTTTGCAAAAACCAAAGCGTTTCTTTGGTGCTGCGCGTAAAATTGAAAATGGCGGATCGTTAACCATATTGGCAACTGCGTTGATTGATACTGGCTCACGTATGGATGAAGTTATCTTTGAAGAGTTTAAAGGAACCGGTAATATGGAATTGCAATTGGATCGTAAACTATCCAATAAGCGTATTTTCCCTGCCATTGATCTGGTTTCATCAAGTACCAGAAGAGATGACTTGTTGCATGATAAAGATGTACTTCAAAAAATGTGGATTCTCCGCAATCACCTTGCTGATATGAATTCAACAGAAGCAATGGAGTTTATGCTTGATCGAATGCGCGGAACTAAATCGAATGAGGAATTTTTAGTATCGATGAATAATTAATTGGCTACTGCTTTATTAGCATTTGCAATTAATTCTTTTCCAAATTCATTAATATTTATTCCATCAAAATTCCCTGAACTCATTAGCAGCAAAACATCGTGCTTATAATTTTTCTGCTGCAGATAGTGTTGCAACAACGTTGAATCATTAAACACTTTAATATCACTTCTTGCAAATGCTGAACGAACCTGCTCAATTGAAATTGGCGGTAATTTTTTATGTTCAATAGTGTGAGGATTGAAATATACAATAGCTTCATCAGTACTATTCATTGATCCATTGTACTGATTCAAAAAATTTTCATTCAAACTGCTGAAGGTATGTAGTTCCATGCAGGCAATTATATGTCGATTGCTGAATTGCTCTTTCACAGCCTCGGTTGTTGCTTTTAGTTTTGATGGCGAGTGTGCAAAATCCTTATATACTGTTAAAGCCTCGCTTCTACCAACTAACTCTAATCTTTTTGCTGCTCCTTTAAATGTTTGAATTGCGTTATAAAATTGTTGGTTCGAAATACCTAGCTGCCGGCATACCAAATAAGCACCTTGTAGATTAAGTAAATTATGATGCCCGAAAACCATCAATGGAATCATTTCCTTAGAGTCAGGTTTTGATAGGTAAGTTACACCATCTCTGATTTCAGAATTAGGCTTATGATACGGAAACTTATTGATTTTAGAAGGAGCAGCTTCACCAATTTTCTTAACTTCAATATCCTCCTCACAATAAATCAAACTTCCTTCATTAGAAATCTGGTTCACAAATATTTTGAATTGTTCCACATAATTTTCGAATGTTGGAAACACATTTATATGATCCCATGCGATGCCGCTTATTAAAGCAATATTCGGATGATAGAGATGAAATTTCGGTCTGCGATCAATAGGAGATGACAGATATTCGTCTCCTTCCAAAATCATCACGGGTGCTTCGTGACTTAAACTTACCATGGTATCAAATCCCTCCAATTGTGCTCCTACCATAAAATCAAAAAGCATATTTGACTGCTTCAAAACATGAAGTATCATTGCTGTTATGGTAGTTTTGCCATGACTGCCTCCTATCACTACTCTGATTTTATTTTTTGATTGCTCGTATAAATACTCAGGATAGGAATACACTTTCAACCCCAACTCCTGAGCTCTTATTAATTCAGGATTTTCAGCACGGGCATGCATACCCAAAATAATTGCATCCAATGCTGCATTAATCTTTTCAGGAAACCAACCGATTGCTTCAGGCAGAATTCCTGCATCAGACAAACGTGTTTTTGATGGTTCATTTATCTCATCATCTGAACCTGAAACCTGATAACCTTTGTTATGTAAAGCCAATGCCAAATTGTGCATGGCGCTACCTCCTATTGCAATGAAATGAACTTTCATTTTTTTTATAATTCTCTAACAATATTATAAACCTTGTTTCTATCCCAAATCAATAATCCGATTAATTTTGAACAATTAATACTGTAAAAACTTATGGAACTATTCTCAATAAATACCGGCTATTTTAAATTAGATGGAGGAGCCATGTTTGGTGTGGTTCCAAAAAGCATTTGGAACAAACTAAATCCGGCTGACGAAAATAATCTTTGCAACTGGGCAATGCGATCGCTATTGGTGCAAATTGACAATCGATTGATATTAATTGACAACGGACTCGGTGATAAACAAGACGCTAAATTCTTTAGCCATTACTATTTGAATGGTGATGATACACTTGAAAAATCACTTCACAAAAATGGTTTTGGCTTAGATGATATTACAGATGTTTTTTTAACTCATCTACATTTTGATCATTGTGGTGGCAGCATAAAATACAACAAAGACAAAACCGGTTATGAAACCACATTTAAAAATGCAACCTACTGGAGTAATGAGGAACACTGGAAGTGGGCCACGCAGCCAAACGTGCGCGAGAAGGCAAGTTTTTTGAAAGAAAATATTTTACCGATACAAGAAAGTGGTCAATTACAATTTACCACCGAAGGTGCAGAAATCTATCCTGGATTTAAAGTGATGTATGCCAACGGACACACAGATGGCATGATGCTTCCATTAGTAAAGTATAAAGAAACCACCATTGCTTATATGGCTGATTTAATTGCAGCTGCTGCTCATGTGCCATTAGCATATGTTATGGGTTACGATACACGTCCTTTAATAACCATGCAAGAAAAAGAACTGTTTTTAAATAAAGCTACTACGGAAAATTATGTCTTGTTTTTTGAACACGATCCTACCATTGAATGTTGCGATCTTCAAAAGACTGAAAAAGGCGTTCGAGTAAAAAACACTTTCCGTCTAAAAGAATTTACTGGCTGATATCTGCAATATATGCTCCCTTGTGTAATACAGAATAGCATTTTATTTTTAGCGAATCAGCTTCCTTCAACCATTTATCCGCCTTCCATTTTTTATTTGAGGAATCGATGATAATTTGCGGTGCTGAAATAAATTTATTTAATCTATTCAAACTCACACGTGCATTTTCGCTTAGCACTATCACATCAGCTTTCAAGGGATGCGAGGGGATATTGGCTGCAAACAATTTCTTTGCATATACACTGTCAATCTGTACCCATTTTTGATTCTTGAAAACTAACATCGGTGGATCAAATAAACAATCAACTACATTACTTACAGCTATTGATTGAGGCGGCATAATGGTTGCATACAAACCATTTTTCCACCAATTCTGTCGGATGTGAAAACGAATAGCATTCTTGTCCTGCGCTAAAGCAGTGTCAGAAATAAATACATTACTACGCCCTTGTACAAAATCAATAGCTGAGTGACCGGGAATATTATAAACAACTATTCGCTTTTGTCTGCCAATGCGCAAACTTTTCTCAATCTGTAA
Organism: Bacteroidota bacterium; assembly: GCA_031409815.1. Lineage (GTDB taxonomy): Bacteria > Bacteroidota > Bacteroidia > AKYH767-A > OLB10 > JANLUX01. Next base: position 9,065 of record JANNXV010000191.1, on the reverse strand, counting down.
AGTGGTGAGAATAATTGATACAATTAGAAAACCTTGCAACATAATTGCACGCTTTTGCATCAAATAAAACAATCCACAAAATATCATAATATAAATAAGCCATGTTTCAAAAATAGAAATTGAAATTCCGTTGGTGACCGCGTATGGTATTCGATCAACAAGGAGTACTGTCTCGTTAACCAGCCATATTGCTGTAGCACAAATCTTCGCAATAAAAGCACCAATGTAATTTATGGAAGCTACACCCATCAAAACAATACAAGCATAAATAATAGCGGTGGTAAGTGGTATGATGATGAGATTGGAAATTACAAACAAGTTTGGGAACTGATGGAAATACAAAAGTCCTAATGGAAATGTCATTAGTTGAGCGCAAATAGAAACAGAAGTAATAAGCCAAACTTTATGCAGTAACGCATTAGGCATTATTAATAACTGAAACAATTTTGGATGCAAATAAACTATACCGAATACCGCAAGGTAAGAAAGCTGAAAACCTACCTCAGTTATCATAAATGGATTATAGATAAGAAGCAAAAAAATTGACACAACCAATGTGTTCATGATTCCCGTATTACTTTTTAGCCATTGCCCGATAATTACAATACTCAACATGGCAGCTGAACGTAATACTGAAGGTGAGAATCCGGTAATTAAGGCATACCACCATAAAAATGAAAGCAATAAAATAAACCTAAGAAACACACCCCACTTCCATCGTTTCATCCATTTCAATAACCAGGTTAGCACAATAAAAATGGCACCTACATGCATGCCTGAAACCGAAAGCACATGCAATGCTCCACTACTTGCATAAGCATTAATCAACTCAGGATCTAAAGCGTCTTCATATCCAATTACCAAAGCAGAAGCCACAGCAAATTCTCTTTGTTCATGTAACATGTTGCGCAACACCAATACTAATTTAGATCTCAGAAGATAGGCAGAAACTAAAACCGGATTACCCACATTTCGATTAATACGATGCCATTTATGCGGAACGAGATATATCTGCTCAAAAACATTGTGAAATGAAAGAAAACGTTTGTAATTAAACTCCTCCGGATTCTGTGGTGGTGGAATTGCCTGTGGCTCAGAAGAGAAAACAAAACAATCTCCATAGGCTACAGTGGAATCAAATTGCTGTTTTGAAAAATAAATCAAAATCTTGCCTGATGTATTAATCCAAACATTATTTTGCTTAACCGCTAAAACCCTGGCAACAGTTTTAAATGACTTAGCCTTTTCCACAAATGGCTCATCAACACTTGCCAGATATAGATCTCCTTTGTGATATTGAAAATGTGATGGTTCATTAATTTCTCTTTCTGTAAAACTACGTATGGCGCCCAAGGCAAAAAAAATCAATGTTATACAGACTCCACTCCACCATCGGTATTTCCACTTTTGAACAGTTGAACGAAGCAGCATTGAGCAACCAGCCAACGCTATAGAAACTACCAATATCGAAAGTAAGACTTCAAAAGTGAATGGAAAGAACAATTGAAGAACAATACCTCCGCAAAAAGGAAGTAGCAAGCGTAAAACCGGAACTAAATTCCAAATCTTCATTGCACTTTCAGGTATTTGGTAAAAAAAGATTCTATTGGTGATGTGAAAGTAATTAAAAATAAAACTTCAATACAATTCTATTTCATTTATTTTTGGTTCAATACATCTTGAAAATATGACCTTAATTATCCTCGGGCTCACAATTCTCCTTTCAATACTTGCACTTTCAAATGACCACTTAATGCGTCAATGGATTTTTAATCCTTACATAATAAACCATAAAAAACAATGGTATCGCTTTTTTACAAGCGGTTTTATTCATGCAGACTGGATGCACTTATTAGTGAACATGTTTGTTTTATATGGCTTCGGGCAGGCTGTCGAGAGTTATTACAGTGCCCTGTTTGATGAAAAAGGCAGTTACTACTTTATTTTACTTTATATGGGTGGTTTGCTGATTTCAAGTGCTCCTACTTATGTAAAACACAAGAATGATTCATGGTACAATTCACTTGGTGCATCGGGTGCTGTGTCAGGAATATTGTTTGCAGCCATTCTTTTTGAGCCTTGGCAAAAAATATATCTATTTGGTGTATTAGGAATTCCCGGCATATTGTTAGGCCCACTTTATCTGTATTTCGAATGGAAGTCAGGACAAAAAGGCGGTGATCACATCAATCATGATGCACATTTTTGGGGAGCTGTTTTTGGTATGCTGTTTACCATTATTCTCAAGCCTACTATTTTGATTTATTTCTTTAACAAACTTGTGGGGGGATGATTTTGGATTTGCAGATTAAAGATTTGATGATTTATGAAACAAAATTATAACGGAGAAATTTTAAGCACTGAGGATTTATTACTTCTTGAAAACAACCGCGCCTTTTTATATGGTGATGGCTTTTTTGAATCCATGCGCTGGCATAACAACCAGATTAATTTTTTTGATGATCATGCTGAGCGTATCAAAAAAGCTTGCTCGCTATTAAAACTAAAACTGCCCTTTCAAATTGAAACGCTAAAGGAAAAAATAAGAGCATTAGCGGAAGCGAACGAAATAAATTCAAGTGCGCGTGTGCGATTGATCATGTTTCGCATAAGCAACGGGACTTATCTGCCTGATGAAAATAATACCGGCTACACCATCATCATGCAACCATTACCCAATGAGAATTATGTGATAAATGAAAAAGGTTTGCATCTTGATTTTTATAAGGAACAAACAAAATCTTCTTCTTCAATCTCAACAATCAAATCTTTAAACTGCAATGTAAGTGTACTGGGTTCTATTTATGCACAGGAAAATAAATTAGACGATGCAATTTTATTTAACGATCATCAACACGCCATTGAAGCAACCGGTTCCAGTTTATTTATTGTAAAAAACAATTGCATCCTCACCCCGCCCCTATCTGATGGTTGTGCAGATGGTGTGATGCGTAAACAACTATTTCATTTTGCAAAAGAATTAAATATTGATTGTAAAGAACAAAGTTTAACCGCAGATGATGTGATGAATGCTGAAGAAGTTTTTATAACTAACGTGGTGAGAGGGATACAATGGGTAGCGAAAATCAAGGAAAAAAGTTTTACAAAAAACATAAGTGAACAATTATTTTTGAAATTGTCGAAAACAAACTAATATTCACATGGTAGATATAATCACTAACAACTACTCTTTAATTATTCTATTATTGATTTGTTGAAGGAAAATCAAAAGGGAAATTGCCATTTTAGGAACAATCAACAACAATCAAAAAACCTTCTGCACACTCACACTGCCTCCTACTCCACCAACATTATTTTGTAAAAAGAAGCCATCGAGGTAGCTGCTGCCTACATACAACATCCATCCCTTACCTGCACTATACATGGCACGCACACCACCATGCAATTTACTATAACCTCCATATTGCATGCTTAAACCTACATAAAATGATTTCGAAAAAAGATAATCTCCAACAATCAAAACAAGCGGCAACATATTACTATTAAAACGATAGCGTAATGTGGAGTATGCATGTATTTTAGGATGCAATGCTATTGATTCGGCAGTCAACATAATTTGTGCCGGAAGTGCTTTTGTAAACTTTTCAAAATTTCGGGTTGTTATCAATCCATTCTTAAAATCCTGATCGGAATTTATTTCTATATAAAATGAATCTAATAAGTTTTGAACCTCAACGCCTTCAAAACGATAATTGGTATCTACTGTGATAGTTGAACTTTTTTTGTTCCATTGTATAAAACCTAAATCGCTAATCTGCAATGAGTATTTCCACTTACCCTTATCAAGTCGAATACCATAATCAGTTGAAAACCCAACTCCATTTATAGCACCAAAACTATTATTGTTTGAGTCAGCTTGTTGCGCGGTAAGCGCAAGATCAAGATCAACATATTCAGCATCTGTAGCTGTGTAAAACGTGCCACGTGTGGTTTTAACCGACAGATAATCCTGCCCATTTAAATATGAAAAAGCCAGCATTGAGGTCCAAGTTTTATTGCCACGCACCGCCTGCCTACTCATCCCTAATTGAAACTGTTGAAATTGCTGATAGGAATAATTAAAATTACTAATGTCGGCTTGTTGCCCTTCATAAATTTTGTTTCCATAAAAATAAAGCTTGAAAAAATCATCGGAAAACGTAGTATTAAAAAGAATTCTGTTTTTGATAGACGCCACCCACTGATAGCTTAGAGCTTGACCTTTATAGGAACCATTTTTTGCCTTTGATCTAAAAGCAAATCCTGCATTCAAATAACCACCCAGCAAATTTTTTTCATCCAGGTTTTTCGAAACCTCATCTTTCAAATCACTATCAATAAAATCTTCCCTTAAATAAGTAAGGATAAACTGATTGGTGATGGCATCAGAAGCAATTGCCTGACCATAGTCAAATCTTAATGCATACATTGTATCTTGATCGTGAAGAAAAAAGTCGGTATCGTGCAGCCATTGCGCTTGTGATTCGAAACCAAAAAACAAAAAACAAATGAAAAAATATTTTATATCACTAACATTTGAAATTATTTTATAGTGCATCTAAATTCAATAATTAGTTGGCTCTGTAATTAAAATCACCGGTTAGTTTTAAATCGAGCTGGTAATCACTATAAATCTTTACAGTTTGCCCCACAGGTTTTGTAGTGAAATGAGAAATCACCTTAATACGTTTAGCATCATTTAAGAAAGCATAAATCTGATCTTGACTAACTGGCATCACCAACTTACTTCTCTTTTTTTCAGTCACCCTACCGTTGGCATTAATAGGTGCAGCCAAAATTATATTATTGGTAAAAAGCGAATCAGTAATGTTGTTAAACTGATCGAGAACAAACAACTGCACCTTGGCATCAAAAGGAAAACCGTTGTCGGCAATTAGCGTTAATGTGCCGCTTTGAATACGCGATAAGTCAATTGCATTAACAGTGATTTCTACTGTATCCATTAAGGTTAAATCATCCGCCAGAAAATGTAATGGGATTTCAAGATTGAGATCAAACTTCATCAGTTTATCTAAATAAATGAAATCAATATAGTTTTGATTTCCTTGCGGATTGGTATGTAATTCCAATGAATAATCAATTCTATCCGGCAAGTTACTTACAAATGCAGGTGCATTAGAGTTGCTTCCGCTTAACACATAATTAGCATAAGTGGGAATAGATGGAATGGCATTGAATCCACCGGGATCAATTGCTCTCGGAATAACAATTGGATTATTTAATGCTGAACCGGATAACACTACTGTTTGGTTATTACGTGTGTTAACCGACTTCAAATTTTGTAACAAAACATCACCATCCAATCCAATATTGTTTTCAATATCAAAACTCATTTTAACATCCTGCAGTTGAAAGTTAGTAGCATTGATATTCTTAAACAAGTCGATATAAACACTCGAAGGGCCGAAATTAAATGTATCCTGTCCTAAATAGCCGCGAGCATAGGAAGGCTGCAATTGTTCAAAACGAATATCAGCAAATAAACTATCAGCGGTCGACAGGGTTCTCATTTGTCCGGTTGAATCAACTCTTGCCTGAAAAACATTGAACATAGTATTTACCGTATCTTGACCAATACTTAAATCGCCACGCATATCTAAATGGTAGCCAGCAAAAGAATAAGTACTCGAATATTGGCTAACACCTCCCGGTGGTGCAGGGGGCAATGTATGTGATATTTCAAAAGGCACACCATTTAATGTTGCACTCGGTAACTTATAGGTAAAATGAACACTATCCTGCAAGGTACTAAACAAGTCAATTGCAATTTGTCCACCATCCACCACTGCTTCCTTTAATTGAACAGGAGCCAGATTAAATTTGAATGCCTGTGATTTATCAATCAGATTTTGTGTTGGAAAAATTGCAGTAGCGTAAGATGGATGCAAATCGTAGATCCGCAAATCTGCCACCAATGCATCGGTAGTATCAATGAGTACTTGATTTCCACCCGAGCCCGGTGTTGTCATACTCAAAATTTTACCAACTAAAATCGAATTAATGGTTTTCCCGGCTAGGTTAACTGTTTTAGTTTGTGTTTGCCCAACTGCTATTAATGGAAAAGTATCTTGTGCTAACACAATACCGGTAATGGAATCCTTTAAACTAAAAACCAAATTATTGATATCAATAGGAAATCCATTAAAAATTGAAATGTCGATAAACCCGGTAATTAAGGTTATGGTTTTAAACAACGAATCGGCATTGATAGAAAATTCAGGCGGCAGCACAGCAAAATTATAAGCAGGTATCACCACAGAGGCTCCTTGATTTGCAAGTATTGCCTGACCTAAAACACCAGCACTATTGGCAACATAGGCCAATGTAACCGGATAAGTGATGCGCTGATTAAGCAAACTAATTGAATCAATATTATACACCTTTCTCACTCCGGTGTCGGGTATACTAAATAAAGAATCGAGTGTGATATCGTAAAGGTGATTTTGATAAACCAATTTGAGCGAACTATCAGCATCTGCTAAAACTGAGGTATCATTTAAAAGGTCAATAATACTCAATGTGCTTTTCATCAACGGAGTGATAATTTCAGTATCCCATTGCGAACGCTCTTCATCGCGCCTGCAGGAAGAAAATAATGCAACAAAAGACAAAAGAAATAGTAAGTTAAAGAAAAATCTCGTTGAGCGGATTGTAATAATATTGTGCATGCTTGAATGGCAAATTTAAAGAATAATATCCAGCTGTTTAGTATGCTGTACCGTTAAGAATAATGAGTTCCAAAATAGTAGTATTTGTATGCAACAAAAAGAACCATAAAATTAAGTCACACTAATATTGCTTAAACTTGCACACACAATAAAAACATATGAAAAATCTTATATCCACCGTTTTATTAATGATTGTTACCAACACCATGTTCGCCCAAGTTTTTGGTGGAGAAAGCGTTGAATACGATTCAACCGGCAATCGTTTTTTTACATCATCAGACAATACCAGTATTGTTCAACGTGCCTCAAATGGAACAGTAAGTTATTTTGGTACCGGATTAACTGCCGACTATGGCATGGAAGTAATGGGAAACACACTTTTTGCTATTGCCGGCACTGCTGTGAAAGGGTATGACTTAACCACCGAACTGCAAGTGATGAGTGCTACTGTACCAGGCGCTAATTTTCTAAATGGTTTAACCAACGATGGTAACGGAATATTATATGCTACTGATTTTGGATCGAAAAAAATATATAAAATAGATGCAACTAATTTATCAGCTCCTGTAGTAACAACCATTGTAGCTAACACCGTTTCAACACCTAACGGAATTATTTTTGATGGAGCCAACAATCGATTAATTTTTGTTGGTTGGGGAACCAACGCACCAATTAAAGCCGTTAACTTATCAACTAATGCAGTTAGCACACTTACCACAACAACAATTGGCAATTGCGATGGCATTGATGATGATGCTTATGGTCATTATTTTGTTTCATCATGGAACCCTGTTCGCATATCCAGATTTAATGCCACCTTTATTGGTGCACCGGTTACCATAACAGCACCAGGCATTAATAGTCCTGCCGATATTTGTTACGCTAAACCGATTGACACACTTGCTATCCCAAACGGAAATAATACCGTTACATTTATTGGTTTTACAACTACAGGGTTTAACGAAACAAAATCTGGTCTTGATTATCAGTTATCATTGTCACCAAATCCGGTTACTGAAAGTTCCTATTTTAGTTTTGAATTAAGCAAGTCAGAAAATGTGCGTTTAGAAATTTTTGACCAGTCCGGGAAAAAAGTGGCTACTTTAATCAACGAAAAACTGAGTGCAAGTGAGCATTATGTATTGCTTAGCGGCATTGAACTTCAAAAAGGAAATTACGTATATCGTTTTACATCAAACAACAAAACTATTTCAGGTAAGTTTTTAAAGATGTAATCATCAACTCATGATTCCTCTTTTGTTCAACGCTTTTTGAAAACGTCTTGCGTTCAGCAAATGATCGTTATATGTTTTTGCAAACGAATGGTAACCCGAAAAATCTTCACGTGCACAAAAAAACAGGTAATTGTGTTTAGCATAATTAAGAACTGCATCAATTGAAGCAACTGATGGAATACAAATTGGTCCTGGTGGTAAACCTGTGTACATATAAGTGTTGTACGGAGAATCAATTTCTTTATAAATACTCAACACTCTTCGCACTGTAAAATCGCCTAGGGCATATACCAATGTAGGATCGGCTTCTAGTTTCCAACCTTTGATATAACGATTCATGTAAACGCCTGCAACGATTGGCTTCTCATCATTCTTTCGTGTTTCTTGTTCCACAATAGATGCGAGAGCTGTTACTTCAGTTTGTGAAAGATTTATTTCGAGTGCCTTTTGTTTTCTGCTATCGGTCCAAAACTTTTTATACTCCTTTGCCATCCGTTCAAAAAATTGTTTTGCCGAAGTATTCCAATACATTTCATACGTATTAGGAATTAAAACAGACATACTATTCTGTGTAGTAAATCCATAGGAACGTTGATAATATTCATCGTAAAAAAAATCAACAATGGAAATTGAATCTGCTTCAATTTTTCTTGAAACTAATCCTGCTAACTGCTGCACTGTTCTCACATTATTAAAAGTAAGTTTAACAGGTGTTTGTTTTCCCGAACGTAGTAAACTTACCAATTCCTTATTGCTCATGCGTGCCTTTACCTGGTATTTCCCGGGTTTTACATTGTTTTTATAATCCATTTGACGAGCTACCCATTCAAACGATTGCGGGTTATGAAGTAACTCTTCTGCTTGTAATATGCGCATCACATCACTAAAGGTGGCACCTGTGGGGATGTAAACAAATTCTATTTTGCTGTGTTTTAATTCTGTGTTAGGAGCAAATATTTTACGATAGAAAATATAACTTGTAATCATACCGGCAATAATTGCAACACATGCGAATGCAAATAAAAACCTTTTGAAAGGAGTAAATTTTTTATGCTTTTTTTTTCTTTTTGCCATTACTAAAATAATTATTGAGATGCTTCGTGCCTCAGCATGACAAACACCGAGACTTGTCATGCTGAGG
>JANNXV010000190.1:0-3233 GCA_031409815.1 Bacteroidota bacterium | reverse complement strand
CGGCAAATGTTAAGCCTAACATTCCTTGTTTCTTTAAATTGGTTTCGTGAATACGTGCAAATGATTTTACCAGCACAGCACGCACGCCAAGAAAACGAGGTTCCATAGCGGCATGCTCGCGGCTTGATCCTTCTCCATAGTTTTCATCACCCACCACAATAGAACCCACTTTAGCAGCCTTGTATGCACGCTGTACTGTAGGCACACCGGCATATTCACCAGTCAACTGATTTTTTACCGTATCGGTTTTATCATTAAAAGCATTTACCGCTCCTATCAACATATTGTTACTGATGTTATCTAAATGACCGCGAAACTTTAACCAAGGACCAGCCATTGAAATATGATCAGTGGTACATTTTCCTTTTGCTTTAATCAAGAGTTTCAAGCCTTTCAGATCAACGCCTTCCCATGCTGCAAAAGGTTCTAACAATTGCAAACGGTCTGAAGTTGTTGCAACCTTAACCTGCACTGCACTGCCATCTTCGGCCGGAGCCTGATAACCTGCATCTTCAACAGCAAAACCTTTTATTGGTAATTCAATACCCATTGGTTCTTGCAATTTAATTTTTTCGCCTTTAGCATTAGTCAAATAATCTGTCAAAGGATTAAAGGTCAAATCGCCTGCAATGGCCATTGCTGTTACCATTTCGGGCGAAGCCACAAATGAGTGGGTATTTGGATTGCCATCAGCCCGCTTTGCAAAGTTGCGGTTAAACGAAGTGATGATGGAGTTTTTACGATTTGGATCATCGGTATGACGCGCCCACTGACCAATACATGGTCCACAAGCATTTGCTAAAACCACACCGCCCATATCTTCAAATATTTTCAAATAACCATCGCGTTCAACCGTGTAACGCACTTGCTCCGAACCCGGAGTGATGGTGTATTCACTAACTGCTTTTATACCATTATCAACCGCTTGTTTTGCTAATGAGGCAGCACGGGTAATATCTTCGTAAGATGAGTTGGTGCAACTTCCTATTAAACCCACTTCCAATTTTGAAGGCCAGCCGTTCTCTTTAACCGCAGCAGCAAATTTGCTTATCGGCCAAGCTAAATCGGGAGTAAACGGACCATTAATATGTGGCTCTAATTCCGAAAGGTTGATTTCAATTACCTGATCAAAATAGTTGGAAGGATTTGCATACACCTCATCATCACCACGCAAGTGTTCCGCCACAGCATCTGCATAAGCAGCAACATCGGCACGGCCGGTTCCTGATAAGTAAGCAGCCATTTTTTTATCGTAACCAAAAACAGAAGTGGTTGCTCCTATCTCTGCACCCATGTTACAGATAGTTCCTTTGCCGGTGCATGATAATGAATTGGCGCCATCACCAAAATATTCAACAATAGCATCGGTTCCACCTTTAACAGTTAAGATGCCGGCTACTTTTAATATCACATCTTTAGCCGAAGTCCAGCCGCTTAACTTACCAGTAAGTTTAACACCAATCAGTTTCGGAAATTTAAGTTCCCAGGGTAAACCAGCCATCACATCACAAGCATCAGCACCACCTACTCCAATGGCAATCATTCCCAAGCCACCTGCATTCACTGTATGTGAATCGGTTCCAATCATCAAACCACCTGGAAAAGCATATTGTTCTAAAACAACCTGGTGAATAATACCTGCGCCCGGTTTCCAGAAACCGATACCATACTTATCGCTTACCGAAGCAAGGAAATCATATACTTCTTTGTTTTTATCTACCGCTGTAGCCAAATCTGCCTTAGCACCATCTTTAGCCTGTATTAAGTGATCGCAATGCACGGTTGATGGCACAGCAACTTGCATACGACCTGCTTGCATAAATTGCAATAAAGCCATTTGAGCAGTCGCATCCTGCATGGCAACACGATCTGGATTAAAATCTACATATGAACTACCACGGCTAAATGGTGCTGAAGGTAAACTTTCAGAAAGATGTGCATACAAAATCTTTTCAGTCAAGGTCATTGCACGACCCGTTAATTTGCGCGCAGCCTCAATCTTTGCAGGTAATTCAGCATAAACGCGTTTAATCATTTCAATATCGAAAGCCATTCTATTTATTTTTTAAAATTTGTTTGATGATTCTAATTTTTTGCTTCGTGGTTGCGGTCTTCAACAACTACACGAAATATTTTTGTTAATTCGTTCATTTTAAGAGGGTGCAAATATAAATAATTGGCAGCAGAAATACTTTTTCATAGCAATATTGTAGGGCTTATCTTGTTTATACAACTACCTTATAGTCTTAGTTGATCAGATGCCAAAACAAAGTAGGTATAGCATGTCGCGGTCATCTATAAATTACATTTGCAGCCGAATGAATAAATGCTGGTTCCTCTTCTTTTTCTGGATCACACAATTGAGTGCAAGTGCTCAGTACAACTTGCAGATTTATGCCGTTCATCCAAAAGAATCTATTTCACTCGAAAAATTAAAAAAAGAAACCAAACTCAAATCCAATTGTGCTGACGAAATTAGCGCAAGAACCGAGCTCAAACGTTTTCAAATTCAATTATTGGCTTCCGGTTATCTTGCCGCTAGTATAGACAGCACGCATAAAGATTCAACAACTTTAAGTGCTTACTGCTACATTGGTGAAACATTCCGTTGGGCTAAATTAAGACGTGGCAATGCTGACGAAGGAATGTTGAGTGAAATAGGGTATCGTGATCGTTTTTATTACAATAAATCATTTGACCCTAACTCCATCAACAAACTAGCGCAACAAATACTGCTTTGGTATGAAGTAAATGGATTTCCTTTTGCCAAATTCAGGCTCGACAGTTTTAAGATTCAAAACAACGAAATTGAAGCTTCCCTTTTTATTGACCACGAAGAGCTAATAAAGATTGACACTGTAATTATTAAAGGCAATTCGAAACTGGCACGCGTTTTTATCTACAATTATCTGGGCATCACTCCGGGCGACATTTACAATGAAAATACCGTTAAAAAAATTTCAGTCCGACTGAGAGAACTTCCATTTGTGAGCGAAACAAAGCCGTTTCAAATTGAGTTTACCGAAAAAAAGGCAAAAGTGGTTTTATATCTTGACGACAAAAAGGCGAGCCAGCTCAACGGAATAGTTGGGGTGCTTCCTGACAATACCACCGGCAAAGTGCATGTTACGGGAGATATCAAACTTCGATTACTCAATTCGTTTGGCAGAGCAGAGCTATTTGATTTGAACTGGAGTAATCCACAACCCAAATCGCAAGACCTAAAAGTAAAA
>JANNXV010000189.1:0-14216 GCA_031409815.1 Bacteroidota bacterium | reverse complement strand
TTTTCCGGCATCCAGCATGGATGACAATGGAATTAATCCTACCAATTCTGAACCGGTAACTCGCATGCCCCGTTCGAAAGCACTCTTGTAACATTCCTCGAAAACAATATGCAAAGGTGTTTCGCGAAAGCGAGTGATATTAATTGAAACTTGTGCAACACCATATTCCTCAATATACCAGCCAATGGCTTTTACTCCTTTCAATTTGCCGGGAATGCGCACTTCATTGCCTTGTGCATCCAACACTTTTTTTCCTTTATCATCTAATTTTGCTCTTCCTGCTTCGCGAATATCAAACGCAATAGAGTTTGCACGTTTCACCGATTTTGAGTTGAGATTAACATTGTATGCAATTAAAAAATCGCGAGCACCAATAACCGTAGCTCCATGTTTAGCTGGAAATTCATCAGGACCAAAATCAGGCTTCCATTCTTTTAGTTTAATTTTTTTGGAGAAACCTTCATATTCTCCGGCTCGAATAACTGATAAGTTATTTCGTTCTTTTTTGGGTTGCGCTTCTTCGTATAAGTAAACCGGAATTTTTAATTCGTTGCCCACACGTGCGGCTAATTTTTTGCTCCACTCAGCTGTTTCCTTCATACTGATATTTGCAACTGGAATAAATGGACAAACATCAGTGGCTCCCATTCGAGGGTGCTCGCCTTTATGTTTGGTCATGTCGATGAGTTCAGCAGCTTTTGCAATGCCACGAAACGCAGATTCAACCACTGCTGCTGGCTCACCAACAACTGTAACCACAGTTCGGTTAGTTGCTTTTCCTGGATCAACATTGAGGAGCAAAACACCCTCCACTGTTTCCATTGCATCTGTAATTTGTTTGATGATATTCAAATCAATTCCCTCACTAAAGTTGGGAACACATTCGATAAGTTGTTTCATAACGCTTAATTTTTTTGATGATATTTATTTCTCGCTTTAATATAATCGCTCACTAAATACGCTACTAATTTACCTGTTTTTAGATCCGTCTTGATATGTGAGAGCACTGGTGCAGCTTCTGCAATGTGGAGGTAAGCAACTTTACAAGTGTAAGCAACCGTATGTATAAACTGCCGTGCATGAAGCGTACTTAAGCCGCTCGATGTTTTTGCACTTGATGGAATATTTTGAATGGTGTCGATATCCATTTCTAATCCTGTATAATTATCGTTCACAAAATTGATAGCATCATTTAATGCTTCGTTAAATGAGATTTCTTCACGAATAAAAATAGATTCAAAAAATGTACAATGAATACTTTTAGGATGTGAGTTTAGCTCTTGAATAATGGAGCCGGCATTAAATATTTCGTGCAAAGGAAGCACACTGTATTTGTGTAAATACCCATTCGCCAGCGCGTAAGTAAAACCGTTGCCACTGTGTCTTCCTTCAATAGGTCGTAAATCTGTATGGGCATCGCAATTGATACAATTTATTTTGGCCGTGTTAATTTTTCCGGATTGTTTTAACCCGCTTGCTGCGCCTTTAATATTCGGATATGCATTATTATGTCCGCCACCGATAATGATTGGCTCTTTGCCACAGCTAACTATAGTGGCAATAATTGGAGCCACAAATTCGTCAATTACATGTACTATCTCTCTTGATTGTTTTAATTCTTTTTCATTGTGAAAATCAAATTTCTTGACCTGCTCCATTTCATTACTAAAATCAACATGACCCAGAACAAGTAATTCTTCTCCACTTAAAAATTGATTACTTTGAATATTTAACAAGGTAGTTAGTACAGGTTGCCAGGCACTATATGCACCACCACGGCCAAGATTGGCCCGAACCCCAATATCTTCAGGCAAACCAAGTAATACATATTTGCATTTACTTGCTTTTAATGCCGATTGAAACTCAGCAGAAGTTCCCCAAGGTAAAGCCTGAACACGCTCACCTAATTTTATTTCATGTTCACGTTTACGGGTTAAATTGTCGATATATAATGAATCGTAAACAACTAATTTCATACTCAGTTTTGATGAACAATTTTTCCGTTAATGATAACCGTATCAATCAAGTTAGTGCCGAATGAATAAGGTAAATAGGCTAGTGATGGAATTTCTTTTGTGATAAAAATATTTGCTTTCTTTCCTATATCAATGCTACCTAAATCATTCAGTAGATCCATTGCATTAGCACTGTTAATTGTTGCTGCATTAATAGTTTCTTCAGGAGTCATTTTGTATTGAATACAAGCCAATGCAGTCATCAGGTTCATGTTCCCGCTCGGACTGCTTCCCGGATTGTAATCACTGGCAATAGCAAGTGGCAAACCTGCATCAATCATTTTACGTGCGGGAGGGAATGGTAAGCCCAGAAAAAATTGTGCGCCTGGTAAAATGGTAGGCATGGTAGTTGATTTTAATAGTGCATTGATTTCTTCATCGCCAACAAATTCTAAATGATCTACGCTTATGGCCCCACATTCAACACCTGCCTGTACTCCACCCGAACAACTTAATTGGTTGGCATGCACTTTTGGTTTCATTCCAAATTTCAATCCTGCTTGAAGAATCTTTACTGTCTCCTCCTGATTGAAATATCCTCTTTCACAAAACACATCACAATAATCTGCCAGATTTTCGTCTGCAATTTGTGGCATCATTTCGTTAATTAATAACTCAATATACTTTTCTTTTTCATTTCGAAAATCAACTGGTACTGCATGTGCACCCAAAAATGTTGCTTTAATAGTTAATGGCGAATAGGATTTCAGTTTTTTAATAACACGAAGCATCTTCAACTCGTTTTTCACACTCAAACCATAGCCGCTTTTTATTTCTACAGCCCCTGTTCCTTGCTTCATTATTTCATTCAATCTTTCCTTTGCGTTTAACAACAATTCTTCTTCCGATGTATTTTGCAAAAGTTGTGCTGAATTTAAGATGCCTCCACCACGTTTGGCAATCTCTTCATAGCTCAGGCCATTAATTCGATCTACAAATTCCTGTTCGCGCGATCCGGCATAAACAATGTGAGTATGCGAATCGCACCAGCAGGGTAAAACCATTTTTCCTGTCGCATCAATAGTCTTATTAGCATTTTCATTGGTCATTGATTGCATCGGCCCGAAATCAAGAATTTTTCCATCTTCCATCTTCAAAAAAGCATTTTTAATGCTTGGTAAAGCAGACATCTCCTTTCCTCTTGCAATGGAAGTCCGATTGACCTGAATTAACTCTTTAATGTTTTTTATAAGTAAACTCATTGTAAATAATAATCCATAATTTTTAAAATAGAGGATTAATGTTTGCATCGACTGAATTCTTAATTACTATTTCAGTGTTAATAACATCCACCCTAAACGCAAAACTAAACCATTCTTTACTTTTATTTTTAGAGCGTGGACTATATAGAAATTATTTATCAACTTACCCCCAGGGATGAACAGGCTGAGATACTTATGGCTCATCTGGCTAACATGGGTTTCGAAATGTTTGAAGAAACGGATACCGGCTTAAAAGCATACATACCTTCTAAGGATTTTACCAAAGCAATGGAATCAGACCTTGTTCCCGATTACATTACCAGCGGAGTAAAATTTTCGAAACAACTGATTAAGAATGAAAACTGGAATGCGGTATGGGAAAGCAATTTTGAACCTGAATTAATTGCAGGTAAAGTGTATGTACGCGCTGATTTTCATACACCACAGAATCAATACGAATTTCAATTGGTTATTCAACCCAAAATGGCTTTCGGAACTGGACATCATCCAACTACAGCCTTGGTAATAGAGTTGATGTTGCAATTAAATTTTATTGGAAAGTCAGTGTTAGATATGGGTTGTGGTACGGGCATATTAGCAATACTTGCTGAAAAATTGGGTGCTGAAAGTGTATTAGCAATTGATAATGATGAGAACGCTGTAATTAATACAAAGGAAAATATTTTTAAAAATGCCTGCCATCAGATTTCTGTTGAGCAAGGTGATGCAAAAACACCAGGAATAAAATATTTTAATCTAATAATTGCCAATATTAATAGAAATATTATTTTGAATGATTTGCCGTTATATGCTGCAAACTTAATGGTAGGTGGTGAGATTGTGTTTAGCGGTTTCTATGAGAAAGATTTGGTGATGATACAAGAGACTGCTGAAGAGCTAAATTTAGAATATCAAAAGCACTTGATAAAGAATGAATGGTGTTGTGCTTACTTCAAAAAAATGGAATGATGATAAAAAATAAATTCTTATTGCTTCTGCTAGCATTAGCCTATATAGCAAGTTCCGGAAATGCGCAAGCTCCGAAAAACTTTAGTGCTGAGCCCGCAGTTTTTATTAAAGAAATGAAAGGCTTTTTGGTGTTAACCAATAAGAAGGAAACCGAATTGTTGATGGAGAAATTTGAACCAATATGGGTGGCTAACTTTTCAGCAGAAGAGCAGGGTGTAATTATCAATACATGCAACAGTATGTTAAAAAAACGCTTGAAAGCGTTTCCTGATTTTTCGAATTATTTAAAGGCGCTGATGGGATTTACTGAATCAGGTCAAAGCAAAGTTACTTTTGATAAGTGGCACAGCAGTATCGATAAAATGCTGACCGGAACAGCAAGAAAGTTCAGTGATTATATTGAAATATGTTCTGATTTATTTCTTTCGAATATTTTGTATCAGTCCACAACTACAACCTGGATAGCCAGCAATAATAATTACACATTTGAATTTGATAGTATGCCGAGAATTCAATTTTCCGGTATGGATTTAACATGTCGTGCAAAAGGCGATAGTTCAGTAATTACCGGTATTAGTGGTGTGTTTTATCCTTTGGCTAAGATGTTTATTGGGAAGGGTGGAAAAGTTTACTGGACACGTGTAGCATTATCTCCAACTGAAACTTATGGAGAGTTGAAGGAAACTCAAATTGATTTAAGAGGTTCCGATTTTATATCAGATTCAGTGGTGTTTTATAACCGTAAATTTTTTAAAGATCCGCTCATTGGCAGGTTTACCGAAAAAATTATTGCTAACGCAACACCTGAAACTGCCACTTATCCTCGATTCGATTCTTATAATCTGAATTTAACGATAAAAGAATTAATTAAAGATGCTGATTATAATGGAGGTTTTTCCATGCATGGTACTAAAATGATTGGTTCAGGCACCAAGGAAGAGCGAGCAACCCTTACATTTAAAAGAAATAAAAAACCGTTTCTTGTTGCATCATCTAGAGGATTTATTGTGCGACCTGAGCGTATTAGTTCTGTTAATGCTTCCATCACCATTTATTCCGACAGCGATTCAATTACACATCCAAGTCTTGAGTTAAAATATGTGAATAAAGATCGAATGCTCACCTTAACCCGAAATTCAGAATCTGGTTTGACTTCTCCGTTTTTTAATTCGTTTCATCAACTGGATATTTATGTTGATGCCATCTATTGGAAAGTAGATGATCCGATTATGGAATTAAAAATGATTACCGGTGCTGGCGAAAGCAAAATGACATTGGAGAGCACTAAATTATTTACCGATGACAGATTCAGAAAAATACAAGGTATGTCGGATGTAAGCCCATTGTTTACTCTTAAACAATACGCAGAGAAAAACAGTCGCGATGTTTACGCCCCTGACTATGCTAAGTATTTAAAGGTTAATGAGCAACAAGCACGTTCATTATTGATCTTTTTATCCAATCGTGGTTTTGTGAATTATGATCCTGATGAAGATGTAGCAACTTTGAATGATAAACTCTATTATTATTTATCGGCCTACAGCAACAAAACAGATTATGATATGTTGGAAATGGCATCGGTTATTGATGCTATTCCAAATGCGAAACTAAACCTGCTCAATTTCGATTTAGATATGCAAGGCGTTTCAAGAATTATGCTTAGCGATTCTCAAAATGTTTATATCATTCCCAATGACCAACAAGTTAAATTGAAAAAAAATCGTGGGTTTGAATTTAGTGGCAGAGTGCATGCCGGTAGAACCGATTTTTTTGGAAAGAATTTCTCTTTTGTTTACGATCAATTTAAATTTAACCTCCAAAATGTAGATTCGGTAAGACTTAAAGTTTTATCGGATGAAGTGGACGAGAATGGAAAACAGAAATTAATTCCGATAAGAAATACATTACAGAATGTAACCGGAACGCTTTATATTGATAGTGCCGATAATAAATCAAGCCGAAAGAATTATCCGCGCTATCCAATATTTGTAAGTGATAAGGAATCGTATGTGTATTATGATGCGCCTTCTATTTATAATAGTGTTTATAGCCGCGATAGTTTTTATTTTAAGATGGACCCATTTACGATGGATAGCCTTGATAATTTTACGGCAGGAGGATTGCAATTTGACGGGCAATTGGTTTCAGCCGGAATTTTTCCGAACATAAAGGAAAAAATTATCATCCGTCCCGATTATTCTTTTGGATTTGTTAAAGAAACACCTCCTGAAGGATATAGTGCTTATGGTGGTAAGGGAAGATTTTTTAATAAAATCGATTTAAGTTATAATGGCCTTACGGGAGATGGCCGTATTGATTATCTGAGTTCATCATCACAATCAAAAAGCATTGTGTTCTTTCCGGATTCAACTTATGCAGATTCAACTACGTTTGATTTAAGAAATGAAACAGTAGCGGGTGTTGCTTTTCCTAATGCAGCCGGCCGACAGGTTTTTGTAAACTGGCAACCCAAAAAGGATTATATGATGGTGCTTAAAAAGCAAAACGATTTAACGGTTTATGATAATAAGTTGTTATTAAATGGAGATTTAAAACTTGCTTCAAAGGGTTTGGGTGGCAATGGAAATGCTTTTTATGCTGAATCGCATTTGGAGTCGAAAGACTTTTATTTTAAGCCTCAGCTTTATGGTGCCGATACCTCCGACTTTAGTTTGAACTCAGATGATTCTACTGTATTTGCAATCACCACCAAAAATGTGAAATCTAAAATTGATTTAGATAAGAGAGTTGGAGAATTTGTATCTAATGGCAAAGGTTCCTACGTTAGTTTTCCGCTCAATCAATACATCTGTTTTATTGCAGAGTTTAAGTGGTTTATGGATATGCGTGAGGTGGCATTTGGTGATGAACAAAATACCAAGTTGAATATTGCTGGTTCCGATTTTGTTTCTGTTAATCCAATGCAAGATTCGTTAAGATGGAATGCTGGTGTTGCCAGTTATAGTTTGTTCGATTACTTGATAAAGGCTCGAAAAGTAAAAGAAATATTAGTGGCGGATGCGAGTATTCAACCCAACGACACATCAGTAATTATTATTGAGAAACAAGCCAGAATGCGTCCGTTGGTTGATGCAACTGTGATTGCAAACACCACTACTCGTTTTCATACTATAATGGAAGCCAACATTACCATCGAAGGACGCAAAAGCTATAATGGAAATGGAAAATATTCCTATACCGATCCAACAAAAGTTAAACACTTAGTGCAATTAGATAGAATTGGAATTGATACTTCATTGCAAACCTATGCCACCGGTGTGATTCCTGATTCATCAAACTTTCAACTAAGTACAAATATTTTATACAAGGGTAAAGTAAATATTATCGCCTCTAATCCATTGTTAAATTTTGACGGTTATGCCAGAGTAAATCACTCCTGTGACGAGAAATTAGCCGTGAGTTGGTTTGGTTTTATGGGTGATATAGATCCGGCAGGAGTTACCATTCCTGTTAAAGAACCACGTAATGAAAATCATGAAAAATTATTTGCAGCAATTGTTTTAAATAACGACAGCAGCGGATTTTACTCTACTTTCTTATCACCTAAGTTAAGAGCTACCGATCCTGAAATTATTTCGACCGAAGGTTTTTTATCCTACGATGAAAAATCAAGAGAGTACAGAATTGCTTCTAAAGAAAAACTGAAAAATGCTGATGAGCCCGGCAACTTATTGGTATTGGATGATGCAAAATGCCTTGTGAATGGGGAAGGAACTTTGAATCTGGCTGCCAATTTCGGACAATTTAAAATTAATACCGTTGGTAAGGTGTCAAACAATTTAAATAATGATTCAACCACATTCGATGTAATGATGGGTTTGGATTTTATGTTTAGCGAGGATGCCTTAAAGGCGATGATGGAATTAATAACATCCAATCCAACATTGCAGGCTACTAATGATGCGCGCATTGTTTGGACACGTGGCATGAAACAGATTTTAGGTGTAGAGAAAACCGAGAAAATGGTTTCAGAATTTAATTTATATGGTTCGCCTAAGAAAGTTCCGCAGGAATTGCAACAAACTATTTTCATTTCTGATCTTAAACTAATTTGGGATCGAGCCATTCAAGCTTATCGTTCCAGAGGAACCATTGGCGTTGGTTTTGTAAACAAATCCACCATCGGTAGACAAATGAAGGGTTATGTAGAAATATTAAGAAGGAAGGGTAATGATGCTTTCAGTTTATATCTTGAAGCAGATGCTGCCAGTTGGTGGTACTTTACTTATAATCGAGGCATTCTGCAAGCTATTTCATCTGATGTTAAATTTAACGATGCCATTCAGAATTTAAAACCTGATAAACGGGTTGCTGATACAAAGGATAATAAACCATCTTACGAATACATGTTAAGCACAGATAGAAAGAAAGCGGAGTTTATTAAGCGAATGACCGCGCAATAAACAGTTGAGAAGTTGTAATTTGTAAGTTGCAGTGATTTTACCTGGTAAAAAAGTGTTTGCCAAAAAATAAAAATATTATCTGAATCTCCTTCTGTATGGATCGTTTAATCTGTAAGCAAGACCAAAGAGAAAATTGATCGAATTGGTTTGAACACTTCCTCCTCTTGTTCTTGGTGTGTTATTGATATCGTATACGCCAATATTATCGCGTAATTCAAAACTTAGCGTAAATTTCTCCTTTATTGGAATTTCCAGTCCTGCACCAAAGCTAAAACCTCCATCCAATTTATTGTCTTTTTCGGTATTGTCGATAGTTTGTTGTGGCATGGTGTCTTTGGCTCCAATAACAGTTTCGTCTTTTAAAAGAAACCCAACAAATCCTCCTGCATTAGCAAAAACACCCACACGGCCTTTGGTACGAACACGCAACATTGCAGGAATGGTAATATAAGTAAGACTAATGCTATTGTTAGTTGTTCCTCTAACTGATCCGGTGGCATCAGTAATAAAAATATCGTCAGTTACAGCCCCTTTTTTTTCATAAAAAAGATTGGTTTTAAACGACAAACTTTTTTTGGGTACTAGCACTTGAAAAGAGAGTCCGGTAGCATAAGCAATCGTGCTTATGTAATTTGCATTTAGGTATTCATTGCCTCTTAGTTTAGTAAGTGACGGTCCACCTTCAATTCCTAATTTGTAAACAGCACGATACTTCTGCGCATCACAGCTAAAACCAATAAAAAATAAAATAAGCAATGTGTATGTTGCTTTCATCATGTCAATAGTCTGAAAAAGTAAATCATTCGTAAAAGATAATTATCCTTTCTACGCAAAAATCTTACCCGGGTTCAGAATATTATTGGGGTCGAAGAGTTTTTTTATCCCTTTTTGCAAATCAAGCTGTGTTTTGTTGAAAGCAATGTCCATATAATTCTTTTGAACGTAACCGATTCCATGCTCACCGCTAATGGTTCCTTTCAATTTCACACACAGTTCAAAAATTTCACGGATACCCAAAGGAACTTTATTATTCCAGTCGTTATCACTCATTTCATCTTTTACAATATTTACGTGTAGGTTGCCATCACCTGCGTGGCCATAACAAATGGAGCGAAAGCCGTATTTAGCTCCTATTTCTTTTACTCCTTTTAATAAAACAGGTAATTCAGCGCGCGGAACAACGGTATCTTCTTCCTTATAAACCGAGTGTGATTTAACAGCTTCACCTGCGCTTTTCCGCATTTTCCACAAATCAGCTTTTTGTTGGGCCGTATCTGCAAAAAGCACCTCATCACATTCAAACTGGTACATCAGCTCGGTTATTTTTTCACAATCTTTAAACAAAGCATCCAGATCGTTTCCGTCCACTTCAATTAGCAAATGTGCTTTGATATTGTCTTTGATGGGGATTTTTACATCCACAAACTGCAATACAAAATCAATGGCATCGCGTTCCATAAATTCCATGGCAGAAGGAGTAAAGCCGGCACGAAAAACCGCAGACACTGCCTCACAGGCTTTTTCAGCAGAGAAAAACGGAACAAGCATTAATAGGTTTTGAGTGGGTAATGGAATTAATTTGAAAACAATTTTGGTGATGATGCCCAACGTGCCTTCACTACCCACCATTAATTGAGTAAGATTGTATCCGGTCGAATTTTTTAAAACATTAGCGCCTGTCCAGATGATTTCACCAGTTGGTAAAACCACCTCACAATTCAACACATAATCTTTTGTTACCCCATACTTCACCGCTTTTGGGCCACCGGCACTTTCTGCTAAATTACCTCCCAGAAAACAACTTCCACGACTGGCAGGATCAGGCGGATAAAACAAGCCCTTGGCTTCTACCGCATCGCGAAAGATTTGATTGATAACACCCGGCTCTACCGTAGCCTGTAAATTGCGTTCATCAATTTCAAGGATGGTATTAAAACGCTCCATCGAAATCACAATACCACCATGCACAGGCAACGCTCCACCACTCAAACCTGTGCCTGCACCGCGTGGAGTTACGGGAATTAATTCTTTATTGGCTATTTTGAGAATAGCAGCGATTTCTTCTGCTGTTCTTGGCTTAACAACAACCTCAGGAGCAAAATTCAGATCCTCCGTTTCATCATGACCGTAATGATGTAATGATTCGGCATCGTAAAAAACATATTCTTTTCCGAGGATGGTTGTTAGTGATTCAATAATTGTTTTGGAGAGGGTAATTGTATTCATGTTATTTCTTTTTCAATGCACTGATTCTTTGAAGTTCTTCTACATCCAATTTATCTTTAGTTCTTCCGGTTAGCATTTTATTAACCATTAAATCACGAATGGAAATAAACGAAACATCCAACTTATTGTTCCATTTAAAATTGATTTTATTTTTCTCAGCTTCAGCATAACTTACTCCTGTGATGTGATTAAAAATATCTACATCAACAGGCTCTTCTCCAACAGAAAATGAAAATGGTTTTGTGAAATCAAGACTAAGAACCGGGTGAAGAGTTTCAACTGAATATCCGGACTTTCGAAGAGCAGAGAAAATTTTTAATTTATTTTTCTCAACAGGTTTGATCCAAATGTCCATGTCGCTTGTAGAGCGATTATATCCATGAAAATTAACTGCAAAACCTCCGGCTATCATGAATTCAACTCGGGCATTGCTGATTGCTGAGAGAATAAGATCAAAGTTTTCAGGAAAATTCATTTATGGATGAGGAGTATTAATCCTGATTGTTTTTGCCAATGGTTTCCAACTTCCATCAGAAAATAAATGCTCTCTTAAAAAATACCTTCGCATTTGATCAAGTTTGGTTAATAGTTCTTCATGCGTAAGCAAAGCCATTTGCTTTCGATGAAATTCTTCCTGCTCATCAAAGGAGGAAAAAAAATGTATGGTTCTACTATTGTCCGATTTCTGATATTCAGCCTGTGGCTCATTAACCTTGTGAGAATCAGAATTCACTTTCTTTTTTTTCATCAACCTGCAATTGTGCACAAAGTTAAACATTGAAATAAAAACAGTGGAAGTTTATGCGCACCAAAATGTCATTTGAATTCCGCTATCTTTACGATTACTTACTAACTAAAAAATGGTGAAAAACATAGCAACCTTAATTTTATTGCTGATTCTTGTATCTAAAACATCTTTTGCTACGCACTTAATGGGTGGTGATATGACTTACAAATACCTCGGTGTAACCGGATTCAATTTCAATTATGAGGTTACTTTGAAGTTGTATCGCTATTGTTCAGTGGGAAGTTCTCAACTTCCTAATAATATGCATTTGGGAGTTTATGAAGAGGATATTTTGAATCCAGCTGCTGACAAAAGTTTAGTTGGTAGCTATGTAATGCCTCTGATTAGCCAGCAATTTATAATGCCACCAACTTCCAATACTTCCTGTAGTTTTACAACTGTGGTTTGTATAGAAGAGGGAGTTTATATTGACACTATTAGTGTTCCTGCTTCTGTAGGTGGCTATCATCTTATTTGTGACCGATGTTGCCGCAATAATAATATTGCAAACCTGAATAATCCGTCTAATGATGGCTTGTGTTTTTACGCATTTATTCCTCCCACCAATGTTGTAAATAACTCACCGGTTTTTGCAGCTCCGCCACCTCCATATTTCTGTCAAAACGATTCAGCAATTATTTTAAATACAGCTTATGATATAGATCGGGATTCTCTTGCTTATAGTTTGGTAGTGCCTTTTGTTGGCATATCCTCCATAGGTAATCCAAATCCTAATCCACCTTCGCTTTATACATGGCCGATACCCACAGCAGTCTATGCAAATACTTATAGCCTCGCTCAACCTTTCGGAACGGGAACATACGCAACGATTGATTCTTCAACTGGAATCAGCAATTATTTTGCGAATATGCAGGGATATTATGTTGTAGCAGTGGAAGTAAGGGAATATCGAAACGGAACATTGATAGGAATCATAAGACGGGAATTGCAGTTGATTGTTATTCCTTGTCCTACTAATCCGGCACCAGAGTTTAACGGAAGCGGACAAACTATTTATACTGTTTTAGAAGGACAAACACTTTGCTTCAATCCAACTTTCGTTGATGCAAATGGTGATAGTTTGTTTCTTACCAAAGCAAGTACGTTATTCGATAGTTTATTATTTTATCCGGTTGCAACGTTGCCAGACACTTCAGGCGATTCAATTGTTACCAGTCAATTTTGTTGGACAACTCATGTTGGGCAAGCAAGCCATTTGCCTTATTACTTTAGCGTCATTGTGAATGATAAAGGATGCCCTTCAAAAACATTTAATATTACTTACACCATTATTGTTTATGATTCTGCATCGGTAGGCATTCATTACCCTGATAAAAGCAATGATATCAAACTTCATCCTAATCCTGCTTCAGATTTCTTTTGGATAGATTATAACGTTGTGAACTCAACCGACAACGCGGAACTTTTAATTTATAATACACTTGGAGAAATTGTAATGCGCAAATCACTTTATGATCATTTTAAAGAATCAAAAGTGAATTGCAGTGTGTTGCAAAATGGTATTTATTATGTTGCTCTCAGGCAAAATAATAAAACAGTAAGCAGCGGGAAATTTGTGAAGGAATAATGGAAAATATTTGATAACCTTCATAAAGTGTTATTTTTCAACAATCGCAACCCTAAAACCTAAAACCTAAAATTTAAAATCTTTAATCTTCCTACCTTTGCAGGCAATGAAATACGCGCACAAATCCCCCGCTGTACTCTTGCTTCAAGATGGAACTGTTTTTCATGGCAAAGCAGCCGGAGCCAAAGGAATGGCAACCGGTGAACTTTGTTTTAATACAGGAATGACCGGCTACCAGGAAATCTTTACTGACCCTTCTTACGATGGTCAGTTGATGGTGATGGCAAGTGTGCATATCGGCAATTATGGAATTGTGAGTGAGGAGAATGAATCAAAAGAAATTCGTATTGCAGGCTTGATTTGCCGCAACCTGAGTGCCACCTACAGCAGAGAAGCTGCCGATATGAGTGTGCAGGATTTTCTGGCGAAGCAAAACAAAGTAGTTATTACTGATATTGATACCCGTGCCATCGTTCGTCATGTGCGTGATAAAGGGGCAATGAACGCAATTATCTCCACTGACAACCTGGATATTGAATTTTTGAAAAGGGAATTGGCTAAAGTTCCATCAATGGCCGGTTTGGAATTGGCCTCGGAAGTTTCTACCGCAAAACCCTATTTCTATGGGGAGCCATCAGCAAAATTTAAGGTAGCCGTTTTGGATGTCGGAGTTAAATACAATACACTTAGAAACCTTTCCATGCGCAATTGCTATGTGCAGGTTTTTCCATTTGATACTGCATTTGCTCAAATTAAGGCCTGGGAGCCTGATGGCGTTTTGTTGAGTAATGGTCCCGGTGATCCGGCCCCAATGAAAGAGGTGGTGAATACTGTTAAGCAGATACTTGATGCAAATATTCCGTTGATGGGTATTTGTTTGGGTCATCAGTTATTGGCCGAAGCTTGTGGTATTTCCACCTTTAAAATGCATCATGGACATCGTGGCATTAATCATCCGGTTATGCATATTCAAACCGGTAAGAGTGAAATAACTTCTCAAAATCA
>JANNXV010000188.1:0-4731 GCA_031409815.1 Bacteroidota bacterium | reverse complement strand
GCTGTGTCAATAAAGAATTTCATAGTATATGATTTAGAGATTTCAGGATTTATGATTTTTGGATTTCGGTTTTTAGGTTTACATCCATAAATCCTCTAATCCCAAAATCTAAAAATAAATAAAAGTGGGTAAGCTAATCATATCGCACCGCTCTACCGTTTATCCTTGCTTCCTTCCAGATCTGGGGAGGTTCACAGGAGCTGGTCGCATGAGGCTTACCCGCGGCAAAAATAGAAATATTTTTAAGCATTTGACTTCAAAGTTTAACTTTGGCTAATGAAATTTTACGGTACCAATGGTAAAATCATTGCAGGTTTTGTTTTTGCCTGGTTTATAATTGGCATTTTTTCTCTTATTACGTATCGTAATATGTGTTATACGGCTGCTGATACCGAACAAGTGGCAACTTCATTGAAAATATTGAAATCTGTTGAAATTTCATATGTTTCGGCTCAGCAGATTAAAGCAAGGTTTAATAGCTATTTAATCAATGGTGATGAAGTTGAACTGAAAGGATTGAAAAGTGAAGTGGATTCATGTATGACAATGTTTAACTCATTAGTCTTTGTTTCAGAAAGAGATCCCTTAAGATTAAATGACGCACTTGAGTTAAGGAAAATCGTAATGGCCAAAATTTCTTATTGGAAAAAGGCAATTGAAATAAGGAGAGTGAAAGGAATAAATTCCGCCTTATTATATCAATATGGAGTAAATGGCGAGAATTTAAATGAGCGCATGCTTTTTTTAGTACATCGGATAGAAACACGCGAGCGTGACTTGCTTGTGAAAGAAAATACTCAACAGACCGAGCGTTCACAAAAAACCTTGATTTTATTTATCGCGCTTGCGTTGCTGGTTTTTGTTTTTTTACAAATTAGTTTTTTATTGATCAGAAGGGATTCTATTAAAGTAAGTGCTGCAAACGAACGAATTAAATATTTGGCTGATCTAATTGATCAGACTAGTGACGCAGTTGTTTCTGTTGACAAGAATCGAATTATTAAATCATGGAACAAGGGAGCTGTTAAAATGTATGGTTACACCGAGCAGGAAGCTATAGGTAAAACTACTGTTGAGTTGTTAAAGTCAACTGTTGATGTTAATAAACTGAGTGAATTTATGAGTCAGGATAAATCAGGCGAATATTGGGAAACAGAAGTAGTTCATCAACGTAAGGATAAAACTAAAATCTATGTTCTGTCTTCAGTTGGCTTGGTTAAAGATAGTTCTGGTAAAGTAATTGGAGTGGTTGGTGTAAATAAGGACATCACTGCACAAAAGCAAATGCAGAATGAACTCAAAAGATTTAATGAGGAACTATCTATTAAAGTGGCAGAAAAGACCAATGAAATTGAAAATATTTTTCTTAGAATAACCGAAGGTTTTGTTGCTATAGATATAAATCATGCTTTTACTTATGTTAACGATAATGCATGTTATTTATTTAAAAGTGAACGAGCAGATTTGATAAGTAAAAAAGTTGAAGAAGTTTTCCCTGAGATAACGGATATGGAAGTTTATCTAGGTTCTATTAATGCGTTAGAAAACCAGCAATCGAAGCAGATTGATTTTTTTTCGCCACTGTTGCAAAAATGGATTCAATGTAATATTTATCCATCGCCTCAAGGTTTATCCATCTTTATTCGGGATATAACAGAAGAACATATAAATAGAGAAGCCTTAAAAGCAAGCGAAGAAAAGTATCGATTACTGGTTGAAGAAGCATCTGACGCCATTTTTATTTCTGATCAAGCGGGTAATTATATAGATGTTAATCCCAAGGCGTGCGAATTGCTTGGATATAGCCGAAGCGAGTTACTTGCAATGAATAGTAGGGAAGTGCTACATCATCAGCAGGAAATCAAAAAAAATCGTCTAAGTAGTAATAGTTTGCAACAGTCGGGTGAATCATTTATAAACGAACGAAAACTGATCAAGAAGGATGGGGCAACTATAGATGTTGAAACAAATGGTAAAATTTTGCCCGATGGAAGATACATGGGCATTGTTCGAGACATAACTGAACGAAAGAAAACAGAAAAGGCTTTACGCGATAGTGAATTACGGTATCGTTCATTAGTTGAACAGGCATCAGATAGTATTATCCTGTATGATCAAACCGGCAATATTATTGACTTTAATAGCGGAGCAAGTAAAATGCTAGGCTATTCAATTGACGAAATACGTTCATTAAATGTTATTGATCTTTTTTTTATTGAAGATATAAAGAAAACCCCGTTGCGATTCAAGGAGCAATTAGAAGGTGCCACCGTATTGAGTGAGCGGAATATGAAACGAAAGGATGGAACTGCAGTACCGGTTGAAATTAATTCTAGAATGTTAACAGATGGTCTTTTTCTGGGTATCGGACGCGATATAACTGTTCGAAAACAAACTGAACAGGAAATGCAACAGATAAATATCCGTCTGCGCGATTTGTCGGCACATCTTCAAACCGTTCGGGAAGAAGAGCGAACCAATATTTCAAGGGAAATTCATGATGAATTGGGCCAACAGTTAACGGCATTAAAGATGGATGCCTCCTGGCTTCATAAAAAATTGAATGGTGACAATGGTTTGAAAGCAAAAGCACTTGATATGATTTCTTTAATTGATGATACTGTAAAAACAATCAGAAGGATTTCTGCTGATTTAAGGCCGGTAGTATTGGATGATATTGGGCTTGTTGCAGCACTTGAATGGTATTGTAATGAATTTGAGAAACGAACTTCAATTAACTGTTCTTTTCAGTCTGATTTTTCAGAATTAAACTTTAGTAAGGAAACCGCTATCTGTATTTTTCGTATCTGTCAGGAGACACTCACCAATGTTGCGCGTCATTCGCAAGCAACGCAGGTTCAAATTAAAGCAACCAAAAATGATGATTCGTTGCTGTTATCAATTATTGATAATGGAATAGGATTCGATACCAATCGGCTTAAAGAAAAGAAAACGCTAGGATTATTGGGTATGCAGGAAAGAGCTATGATGTGCAACGGAACATTTAAAATTGAAAGCCATTCAAAAGGCACTTCAATTACCCTTAAAATTCCACTAGAAAATGAATTGGATTCTCAGATAGCAAGTTGATATTCACGAAGCACATCATTCAAGGATGTCTTAGTATCAGTGCTCTCTTTTCTTTTTCCGATAATTAAAGCACATGGTACCTGATATTCACCAGCCGGAAATTTTTTAGGATAACTGCCCGGTATCACCACAGATCTGGCCGGAACTATTCCTTTATATTCTAATGGTTCCTTTCCACTAACATCAATAATGCGAGTCGACTTAGTTAGCACAACGTTGGCACCAAGTACAGCTTCTTTCTCTACTCGAACCCCTTCAACAACAATACAGCGAGATCCAATAAAACAATTGTCTTCTACAATAACAGGTGCTGCCTGAACTGGCTCTAAAACTCCACCAATACCAACACCTCCACTTAAATGTACGTTTTTGCCTATTTGAGCACAAGATCCAACGGTAGCCCAAGTGTCAACCATTGTATTGCTATCTACATAGGCTCCTATATTTACATAAGAAGGCATTAAAATTACACCTTTGGCAAGGTAAGAACCATAACGAGCAATTCCATGTGGCACAACACGTACGCCTAATTCTTCATAATTCTTTTTTAAAGGGATCTTATCGTAAAACTCAAATGGAAAAACTTCCATGGTATGCATAGGCATTATTGGAAAATAGAGTAGAACCGCTTTTTTTACCCATTCATTCACCTGCCATCCGTCCTCAACTGGCTGTGCAACCCTCAAAAGCCCTTTATCCAGTTTCTCAATTACTGCTTTTATGGCATCTTGAGTCTCTTTCTTTTCAAGAAGGCTGCGATTGTCCCATGCACTTTCTATTATCTCTTGTAACATACTTTTTATTTGTTGACAAATGTAAATACTGCAGTTGAAGTTTATTGTCTAAAATTCGAAATTGCAATTTCTAATATTCAATAGAATTGTAACTTTCAACTAATTTTGCCCCATGCCACGCATTATTGCTATTGATTATGGAACCAAGCGGGTTGGGCTAGCAGTAACTGATCCGCATGGAATTATTGCAAGTGCGCTTGATACCATTGCATCGCACGAGGTGGTAAATTATCTAATGAATTATGTTCTTAAGGAAGATGTTAAATGTTTTGTTTTGGGCGATCCCAAAAATTTGAACGATACAGATTCAGAAACGTCTAAGCTAGTTCACACATTTGCAAATGCTTTAAAAAAGCGGTTTCCTGAAATACCTGTGCATCTGTATGATGAAAGGTTTACTTCTAAATTGGCTGCACAAAGTATGATTGATAGTGGCCAAAGTAGAAAAACAAGAAGAGACAAAGGTGCACTTGATAAAGTGAGTGCTACTTTGTTATTACAATCGTGGTTAGAACAACAACATTATAAGAACATTTTATGATTTATCCGATTGTAGTGTACGGAGATCCGGTTTTGCGGAAAAAGGCTATCGATATTAGTAGTGATTATGAAAATCTGCCAACCTTGATTGAGAGCATGTTTGAAACCATGTATCATTGTTTAGGTGTGGGCCTTGCAGCGCCTCAAATAGGAAAAGCGATTCGGCTTTTTGTTATCGATACCACTCCTTTTGCTGATGATGAACCGGAAGCTGAAGGATTTAAGAAAGTGTTTATTAATGCGCATATTGTTGAGGAGGTAGGTGCTAAGTGGAAATTTAACGAAGGTTGTTTAAGTATTCCAGGTA
>JANNXV010000187.1:0-4391 GCA_031409815.1 Bacteroidota bacterium | reverse complement strand
ATAATATCAGAAGGCATTAAATCGGGTGTAAACTGAATACGCTTGTATTCTAAACCCAACACACGACCGATGGTTGTAACCAATAAAGTTTTTGCAAGACCTGGTACACCCACAAGTAAACAATGTCCGTTGCTAAAAATGGAAATCAGTACATCTTTTACTACTTCATCCTGCCCAATAATTACTTTACCTATTTCTGTGCGAAGTTGTGCGTATATATCACGCAAAGCGTCTACTGCTTCTACATCTGTTGAATATGTTTTGCTCATACTATTTTAAAAGTCTAATGTTATATTTAAATAATTACTTAATTCGGTTCCCAATCTTTTACTTCGCTGCACCCTTTAAACTCATCCGCAACGCGAATGTAGGTTACTTGTTTTTTACGATTTTTCCAATCTTCAACTGCTTTAGCCTGTTTTTGAGAGAGTGCAATTTCTTGTAAACGTTGATAATCGTCAATAAGATTCATTTTATGTGGCTTGGTGCGATTATTTAATTTTAATATTCTATAACCCTGTTTGCCTTCACGGGTAGTAAACAGCATGGGGTTCGAAATTTCGTTGACATTTAATTTGTCTAATTGAAATGAAATGGTTGGATCAACCTGATCGGCTTCAAAGCGAACAGCTCCCGTGGCAGGATTTGCAACTATACCTCCATTAAGTTTTGAATCAGTGTCGTCAGAATAACGCTCTGCTGCATTGGCAAAACTTAGTTTGTCGCCTCGCACAATTGATGCAATGCTATCCATTAACAATTGCGGTCCTGTAAGGTCCTCGGGTACAGTTATAGGTTTAACAAGTATATGTCGCACATTTATTTTGTCGCCACGTCTTTCAATCAATTGTATGATATGATATCCATATTTGGTTTCAACAATTTCAGAAACAATGCTCGAATTTTTTAAACGAAATGCAGCTGCTTCAAATTCAGGAACAAGGTCGCCTCTGTTTACAAATCCTAATTCGCCATTTTGTTTGGCACTTTCTATATCTTGTGAATAGAGTACCGCTAGTGTCCCAAAATCTTCGCCTTGTAATATACGGTTACGGATACCTTCCAATCTGTCGTAGGCTTCCTTTTTTTCTGCTGCACTAATGTTTACTTCTTTTACAATTTGCGAATATTCCACTTCAGCATTAATCAATGGCAAGCTGTCTTTAGGAATGCTTTCATAGAATTGTCTAACGTCCATAGGTGAAGTAGTAACATTTTTGGTAACCTTTTGCTGCATTTGTTGAATCAATAACTGATCCTTAATCATTGGCTTGAATTCTTCTTTCAACTCGGGAATTGATTTGCCATAATAGGCTTCTAATTTTTCGGCAGAGCCAATTTGAGAAATATAGTAGGCCATGTTTTGATCAATTTTTTGTGAAACCTGATCTTCGGTTACTTCAATACTATCAATTTGCGACTGATGTAGTAACAATTTGTTGAGCATTAGCTGATCTAAAATTTTACAGCGTAATAAAGAATCACCATAATTACCTTGTTGAATAAACTGTTGGTATTGCGCTTCGATATCTGACTTTAAAACTATTTTTCCACCTACCACTGCAGCCACTTGATCGATAACAACACCCTGTGGCTGGGCAACTGCAAATGCAATATTTGTAAAAAGAAAAACAAGAAGTAAGAGTTTATTTTTTGACATTGTAAATTTTAATATTGTTTTTATTTACGGCTTGCTCAAATGCTGTTTTTTCCATCGTTTCAACCAATGCAAGTTTTCTTTTGTTTACTATCAGATTGCGAATATTATCTTTTTCGAAACTTAACGGACTAATGCTTTCTTTTATTTTAAACCCTTTAATATTTACCAGCCAGATACTGCTAGTATCACTGGTTTCTATAAATCGATTGTTGCGAAGGTATTCTTCTTTGTCGTAAGTCTTAATAGGCACCTTTTTTAACAGATCATCAAAAAGCAACCATTCTTCATCATTTAGATTAAAATCAATGGCAAACTGATGACAATAACCTTCTAATTGCTCACGCTCTTTTGGAAGGTCGGATTTATACCATTTACGCACTTTGTCCAATTTAGGTGCATTTTCAGGTACCCGTATGTAACGAACTTTAATAATGTTGTCTTTTAACTGAAAATTGGTTGCATTGTCATCATAATATTTCTGAATTTCTTCTTCGCTAACGTTGGTATCCAGTTTTTCACTTACCAACTGTCGTTCATAAATGTAGGTGATTAACGAATTGCGATACTCATCCAACTGTTTTTGAACATTTTTTTGCTCTACGGTTAAATTATCGTCAGCCTTTTGCAACACCACTTTTTGCCGCAGCCAATTATTAATATAGTTGTAGATAATATTTATACTATCGCGATTGGAAGTGCCTTTTGGAACAATAGTTTCAATGTCGCTTTGGTAAAGTTTATGATCAAATGCTCTGGCGATAACATTAGGCTGGGCTTTCTCTTCTTTTGTAAAATACTGACAACTGCAAATACCAAACAGGAAAAAAGCAGCAAGAAAAACCAAACTATTCAGTGATAAACGCAACCCCATTTTTTTGTAAGAACGCGGATTACGCTAGCAAAAACGACATGGCCGTTAATGTGCGAAATCCGCGTTCGGTTATCGAGAATTTAAATTTATTTCCACATTGTTTTTAAAACTTCCTCATTTACGTTAACCGGATATTTGGTATGTAATTCTTGTATCCAGGTTTTTTCGAGGTAAGTTTGGTAATCAGCAGTGATAATTCCCTTTGCTTCATCTATTGATTTTGGTTGAGGGGCTAACACTTCTTGAATTTCAACAAGCATAGTAGCTTCGTTCTTTTTAATATCGGGGCCAAATCCTTTTACCCAAGGCGTTTGATCAACATATTCGTTTTCACCTTTTAAGAACTTACCGTTTTTAACTGAAATGCTATTCGCTTCAGTTCTGTTAGCTCTTGCAACTAGTGTATCAACAGTGTATTTTCCTTTTTTTAATTGTTTGTGAAAATCAACGGCAACTTTGTCATTTGACAGTGTATAAATCGAAGCTAGAACTCTTTCGGCCCACAGGTAATTATTTTTGTTTTTCTCATGATATTCCTTTAAGCCTATAGTGTCTTTAACGGCTTTGCTCCACACCATTTGGTCTGTTAAATCAAATAGTAAAATACCATCGCGATATTCTTTCATTAGATTTCTGAAATCAGGATATTTTCCATCGAGTTTAGTTTCTTCATAAGCAAGAAGACTTTCTGTTTCAAATGAATTATACAATTCATTACCTACCACCTGTGAAGACGTGTTGGTTCTTTTGCTTTGATGTGTACTTACATACTTTGCGAAATCCTGCTGTGTGTAATTGCTAGCCTTGCCGCTATCTGTAAGTGTAAATATGGTTTTAGTGAATTTGTCAGCTTTATTAAGGTCCCATTCTCCGTTAAGAAGATTTGTATCTAAAGAATTAATAAAATCATTTTTATTAGCTACAATTTGCTTAAAACTATAATCCGATTTTATTTTATTAACCATAGAAGTTTTACTCATGTCATTTCTACTATCGCGCATAATGGCTTGTTTAAGCTCGCCCTTCTTTTCATCAAATGAAGCCACTTCTCTTTTCTCAAGTCGCTTTATAATATGCCATCCATAATTTGTTTTAATTGGAGCAGTATATTCACCATCTTTTTTTAATGCGAAGGCTGCTTGTTCAAATTCAGGTACCATACGACCGGTTCCAAACCAGGCTAATTCGCCACCTTTTTTTGCAGATGACTTATCATCCGAATATTTAATCACTAAGCTATCCCAAATTCCACCACCTTGTAATTTAGAATAAGCTTCATCAATGTGCATTTTAGCTGCCCGGTTAATTGAATCATTTGACTCTTTTGGTAATTTAACCATTATATGTGCCACATGTATCTCGCCTTGCGCTGCTCTTATATCCATTACTTTTATGATATGATAACCGAAGCGAGTGCGAACAGGCATTGATATCTGACCTGGCTTGGTATTAAATGCTGCAGTTTCAAAAGGATAAACCATTTGCATTCCAGTAAAATATCCTAAGTCGCCATTGTTTTCTTTAGCAGATGGATCCTCACTGCTATCGCGGGCGGTTTTTCCGAAGTCAGCCCCTTTCATTATCATTTCACGAATTTTATTAATACGATTAAATGCAGCTAAGGTGTCTTTTGGCAAAGCATCATTGGCCACTTTTATTAGAATATGGCTAGCGTGCACGTCTTTCTTTAAACGTTCATATGCTTCTTGAATCAATTTGTCACTTACTTCTTTGTCAGTTAAATAGGGCTGAGCTAACTGTTTGCGATAACCTGCAAGTTCGGTTAGAAAAGTTTCGCTGGTGTCTAATTTTTGAGCTTCAGCTTCTTTAACTTTTAGTTTATAGTTAATGTAAAGGTCA
>JANNXV010000186.1:0-35370 GCA_031409815.1 Bacteroidota bacterium | reverse complement strand
CTGATTTTGAAAAATCAAATTTCAATAATGGTTTGTATTGTCAACGTTTCTAAAAAAAAAACAAAGTAGAAACATGTTTGGATCGTTGATAATACAAATCATTAAATCTATTTCATCATCTTTCGTTCGCGCCACTGTTCGTTAAATGATTTAGGTGCAGATGTTGGCATCTTCCTTAATCCTTCTCGCGATTTAATTAATGATTCTAAAATATGTTTTCTGGTTTTTAAGCCGGTCCAGCTCATCAATTCTCTTTTCAACATAGCTTTTTTCCAGGCATAATAAAACCAGCGTTCATTGCGCGTGTTTAATCCCTGTTTAACAAAATCATGTCGATTATGCAAAAGCAATTTTGTAAAATCTATTTTAACAGGACAAACCTCACTAACTCTTTCACCTAAAGTTTGGGCCTCACTTAAAAATTGATACTCAGCAGTGTCCATCATAAGCGGAGCAGTAATTGCCTGAATGGGTCCGCCATAAACATTGCCACCTATCAGGTTATATAAATCCGACTCGGTTTGGCATGCACCGCAACCAATACAATGCATTGCCTGACGTTGCACTTCCTTTTCTAAGACATTTGAGCGACCGTTGTCTAATAGAATTACATATAATTCCTCCGGTCCGTCTTTTTCATCTGCTTGTTTGCGTCCGCTTATTATATGATTAAATGAAGACATTTTTTGGCCCGTTCCATAAGTGCTCAGTAACGGAAGCAATAGATCAATGTCACTTAATGTTGGAACAATTTTATCGATGCCACATACTACGATATGAATGCGTGGTACCGAAGCGCACAATAAAGCGTTACCCTCGTTTTCGGATATTACAATTGCTCCAGGATCTGCAACCAAAAAGTTGGCACCTGTAATGCCAACACCTGAGTTTTTAAATTCTTCGCGAAGCAATTCGCGGGTGTACGACACCATTTCATCAATAGTAATATTAGCAGGCAAATCAAATCGCTCTGTATAGAACTTTACCAGTTGCTCCTTGGTTTTATGCAAAGCAGGCATCACCATATGAGTAGATGATTCTTCTTCGTATTGCAAAATAAAATCTGCAATATCCGTTTCAACAACATTTATATGTTCCGTTTCAAGCACATTATTCAGGTTTATTTCCGAAACTGTGTTCGATTTCGATTTAATGACCGAGTTAATATTATTTCGCTTGATGATATTCAAAATTTCAACCAGCGCATCAGTACCATCCTGTGCCCAAAATACCTTGCCACCTGATTTAATAAAATTAGCTTCAAACTCTATTAGATAACGGTCCAATTGTTCAATGGTCTTCCATCTCAGGTGAGCTGCACGCTGTCGGGCAAGTTCAAGATTGGAGAATTGAGTGCATGCTTTGTAAAATTGAGCCTTATAAATTGTTTGCCAGATATGCATGCGATCATGTAATTCTGTATGCTGCAGATTGGCTTCTGCAGCTTTCATAAAATCGTTTTGTGCGGCACTCATAACTTTTTAAAAGCAGGGTCAAACCTAAACAAAAGTAGCCTATCAATAAGTAGTTGTCAGTAACAATAGTTTGTGAAATTGTCTTAATTGATTTCGAACATAAAAGGTGGCTCCACTATATTTGTGCGCAATGGCAGAAAAAAACGAAAAACGTAAAAAACTCGGACGCACACTCCGTAGTAAGTTTCGTTTGGTGGTGATGAACGATGAAACATTGGAAGAAAGATTTGCTCTACGACTTTCTCCAATGAACGTTATTGTTTTTTTTGGGACCATTATGTTCGCATTGATTTTTATCACACTTTATCTTATTGCATTTACTCCATTGCGTGAGTATATTCCAGGTTATGCCGATGTAAATATGAGACGAAGTATGGTTATGCTTGCGCTTAAAACCGACTCGATGGAAAAGCAGATGCATGCCGAAAATTTATTTATTAATAATTTCAAAGTGGTGCTTAAGGACAGTGTTAAATTTGAGAAGGAAGCAGTTGATACTACTCAATCTGCATTATTCGATAGCATTCGATATTTACAGCGATCAGAAGAAGATTCGCTTTTGCGGTTATTGGTAGAGTCGCAAGATCAATATATTCTCTCTTCAAGTAATGATAAATCGTTTTCAACAGGTATAGGCAGTTATTACTTTTTCACTCCTGTTAAAGGTACCATTACAACACCTTTTAGTACCGTCAAAAAGCATTTTGGTATCGACATTGTTGCTTCGCCTGACGAAGTAATTAAATGTACCCTTGATGGAACAGTGGTTATTGCCAATTGGACATCAGAAACGGGATATGTTATCGGAGTTCAGCATAGCAATAATCTTTTTACTTTATATAAACATTGCTCAGCTTTGCTTAAAGGAGTAGGTGATTATGTAAAGGCGGGACAAGTAATTGCTATTATTGGTAATACTGGAGAATATTCAAATGGGCCGCATCTTCATTTCGAATTGTGGTATAATTCAAGCCCAGTGAACCCTATGGACTATTTGACATTTTAGAAGTATAGTTAAAGAATTCAGGGTAACACTAGTATTTTTAGATTAACCAATTACTAATTAACTGCCATAATTTTATTGCCAGACAAAATTTGAAAATTACACTGACAGAAATAAGTTCAAATGACATTATGGCTATAAATAGTGCTGCCAAATTTTTAAAATTATAATTTTTAAAATTTTTTTCTAAGACTATTTCTGGTTTTAAATCTTTAGAGGTTTTATTGACCATTTCATTGGTGATTTCTTTAAATTTTCTTGCCACTTCAAACTATTTATTCATAAATTGGAAAAAAAATTTGGTTCGTGGCATGATTCTTTGTAATGTTGTAATTGGTTAGGTTGGTTAGGGCGAACTCATAATTTTTCAGGTTCGCCCTTTTTATTTTTTACGACTCAATCGAGTGTCAACCAATAGGCTATAAACAATATGTCATACCATCTGCGATTATTGCCACTTTTGCTTCAAATTATACATCTGGCATCGAATTAGAACAACTCTTAGCCTCAATGAATAATTGTACCTTTGCGAGATATATATTATTGATTCATTCACAGATAAAAGAGTAATTAATTTAACTAATAAAGATGTTAGAGCTAGTAAATAAAACCCTTCGTAAATTTTTTGGTAGCAAGAGTGATCGCGATATGAAAGAACTTGTTCCACTTTCAGAAAAGGCCAAAGCGGAATTTCCACAACTTGCAGCACTCAGCAACGATGAGTTACGTGCAAAAGCTTTTGCTTTTAAGCAGCAAATTACCGATTATATTGCTGATATCGAAAACGAATTAACAGAACTCAACCAGCGTGCAGAAGAAAACCCTGACATGGAAATGGCTGAAAAGGAGTTAGCATATGCACGTATCGATGAATTGAAAAAGGAGCGCAATGCAAAAATCGAAGAGATATTATTGGAGCTTTTGCCAGCTGCTTTTGCTGTGGTGAAAGAAACTGCTAGACGATTTAAAGAAAACGAAACACTCGAAGTAAATGCCATTCAGTTGGATCGCGATATTGCTGCAAAAAGAAATAGCGTAACAATACAAGGCGATCGTGCATTTTAT
Source organism: Bacteroidota bacterium (assembly GCA_031409815.1). Lineage (GTDB taxonomy): Bacteria > Bacteroidota > Bacteroidia > AKYH767-A > OLB10 > JANLUX01. The sequence goes on along the minus strand of JANNXV010000186.1, from coordinate 31,827 downwards.
AAAAACTCATGGTTGGCAGCAGGAATTCTTGTAACCTGGGACATGGTGCATTACGATGTACAATTGATCGGAGGTGCTGTGCTACATCAAGGCAAAATTGCTGAAATGGCAACCGGTGAAGGAAAAACATTAGTGGCTACTTTGCCAATCTATCTCAATGCATTGGCAGGCCGAGGCGTTCATATTGTAACAGTTAACGATTATTTGGCTAAACGTGACTCTGAATGGAACGGGCCTATTTTCGAATTTTTAGGTTTAAGTGTTGATTGTATCGATAAACATCAGCCAAACTCACAAGAACGCAGAAATGCCTATCTGGCAGATATCACCTATGGAACTAACAACGAGTTTGGTTTTGATTACTTGCGTGATAACATGGCTCGTAACCCTGAAGATATGGTGCAACGCGAACATCATTTTGCAATTGTTGATGAGGTCGATTCGGTATTGATTGATGATGCCCGAACACCTCTCATAATTTCAGGTCCTACTCCTAAAGGCGAGAATCAGGAATTTTTTGCGTTAAAACCAAAAGTTGAACAATTGGTTAATGCTCAACGGAATTATATCAACACTGTTATCGCTGACGCGAAGAAAAAAATTGGTGTCAAAGAAAAAGAAGACGAGACAGGAATGGCATTGCTTCGTGCTCATCGTGGTTTGCCCAAAAACAAGGCATTAATTAAATTTTTGAGTGAGCAAGGTGTTCGGGCTTTAATGCAGAAAACCGAAAATCACTTTATGCAAGATCAATCCAAAGAAATGCATAAAGTAGATGCTGAATTGTTTTTTGTGATTGATGAAAAAAACAACACTATTGAATTAACTGAAAAGGGTGTTGATCTGATAAGTACTCATAACAATGAGTCAAATTTTTACTCCATGCCTGATGTAGGATCGGTGATGGCTGATATCGAAAGGAGCAACGCAACAGCGCAAGAAAAAATTGAACGCAAAGATGAATTGATGCGGGATTTTGCTGTCAAATCTGAACGGGTGCATACCATCAATCAATTACTCAAAGCCTACACACTTTTCGAAAATGATGTTGAATACATTATTGCTGATGGTAAAATAAAAATTGTAGATGAACAAACCGGACGTGTTTTAGATGGTAGACGATACAGCGATGGATTACACCAGGCAATTGAAGCGAAGGAAAATGTAAAGATTGAAGCCGCTACACAAACGTACGCTACTGTTACGTTGCAAAATTATTTCCGCATGTATCATAAACTTGCGGGTATGACCGGTACAGCAGAAACCGAAGCTGGTGAGTTCTGGCAGATTTACAAACTGGATGTTGTTACTACACCTACGCATCGTAAAATGACGCGTAAAGATGAAGAGGATCTGGTTTACAAAACAACGCGTGAAAAATACAATGCAGTAATTGAAGAAATTGTAAAACTTACACAAGCAGGCCGACCTGTATTGGTGGGAACTACTTCGGTAGAGATTTCGGAATTAATTAGCCGAATGCTAAAACTGCGCAACATAAAGCACAATGTATTAAATGCAAAACTGCATCAGCGCGAAGCAGAGATTGTTGCTGAAGCAGGTCAAGCAGGCACAGTTACAATTGCTACCAATATGGCTGGTCGTGGTACGGATATTAAACTCGGACCTGGAGTGAAAGAAGCAGGAGGTTTGGCTATCATAGGTACCGAGCGTCATGATTCGAGACGTGTGGATCGTCAGTTGCGAGGCCGTGCCGGACGACAAGGTGATCCCGGTTCATCTCAATTTTTTGTTTCGTTAGAAGATAACTTAATGCGTTTATTTGGTTCAGAACGAATTGCAAAATTGATGGATCGCATGGGCATTGAAGAAGGCGAAGTGATTCAACATAGCATGATCACGAACTCGATTGAACGTGCGCAGAAAAAAGTGGAAGAAAATAATTTTGGTATTCGAAAGCGTTTATTGGAATATGACGATGTGATGAATGCTCAACGAGAAGTGGTTTATAAAAAACGTAGGCATGCATTGTATGGCGAGCGTCTGGCACTCGATCTGCAAAACATGATGTTTGATCTTACCGATAGTGTTGTAGCAACTTACATAGACCAACGTGATTTCAACGAGTTTAACTTGGAGTTGATTCGCTTGTTTTCTATTGAAAGCCCGGTAAGCAAGGAAGAATTTATGCAAGCTAAGGTTGATGATTTGTCTACCAAAGTTTTTGACTCGGTAGAAAACCATTATAAAGAAAAGTCAAAGTTAATTGCTGAACGTACTTTTCCAATCATGAAAAACATTTACGAAAACCAAAGCAATTCATTCGAAAATATTATGGTGCCATTTACCGATGGTATGCATAATATACAAGTACTTGCTAATCTTAAAAAAACATACGAAACACAAGGCCGCGAATTAATTACCGCGTTCGAACGTAGTGTTACTCTTTCATTAATTGATGATGCCTGGAAAGAACATCTTCGTGAAATGGACGATTTAAAACAGTCGGTTCAAGGTGCTGTTTATGAACAAAAAGATCCTTTGTTAATTTACAAATTTGAATCGTTTGAACTATTCAAAAAAATGTTGAATGAAATTAACCGCGATACCATGACCTTTTTGTTTAAAGGAACGGTTCAAAGTCAGGATCAATCAAAAGTACAGGAAGCTCGTGCTCCTCAAAAAACTGATTTGAGTAAATTAAAAACTTCTCATGATTCATATGATAATGTCTCGCATACAGGTGGAGGAAATGGAGCGCCTAACGGGGAGCCAGAGGCACGAAAAGCACAACCGGTACGTGTGGAACAAAAAGTTGGTCGTAATGATCCTTGTCCATGTGGTAGTGGTAAGAAATTTAAAAACTGCCATGGTGCCATGGTGGAAAGCTAAAAAGAAATTCAAAGTTTAAAGTTCAAGATTCAATGTGATGTCTGCCAGCAACTTTAAACCTTGAACTTTGAATCTTAAACCGTGAATAAACTATGATTATAAACAAAGTTGCTGAAAGCGAATTGTTGCAATTTGATTTGCAGGATTTGCATGTGAAAGGTAAGCGTGTTTTGTTTGACTTAAAACCTTTTTTATTTGAAGAGTTAATTTTAAAAGAAAAAGATTTTCGCGAGCAAATAAAAAACTTCGACTGGAATCAATATAATGATGCATTGGTGGCCATCACCTGCACAGCCGATGCTATTGTACCTACCTGGGCTTTTATGTTGGTTGCTTCACAACTTCAACCCTTCGCAAAAAAAATTGTTTTTGGTGACCTCAATAAATTGGAGGAAGAACTTTTTCGTGAGCAGATTTCAAAAATCAATGTACAGGAATACAATGATAAGCGTGTAAGTATAAAAGGATGCAGTCATATTTTTGTGCCACCTTCAGCTTACGTTGAAATAACTGCATTGCTTCGCCCTGTTGCCAAAAGCATTATGTATGGTGAAGCTTGTTCTACTGTGCCGCTTTTTAAAAGAAAAGCTTGACTTCGTTAAATTTTAATAGCAAAGCAAACTGAATTTTAACTTAGGCTTATATTTTTATGAACATGAAACTTGAAGACATCAAACAACCCATCCAAAAGGAGATGGAATTGTTTGAACAAAAGTTTCGTGCAGCAATGCAAAGTAAGGTCTCATTGCTTGATCGCATCATGCATTATATTGTTAAGCGCAAAGGCAAACAAATGCGGCCCATGTTTGTTTTTCTCTCAGCAGGTATGTGTGGAGGAATCACTGAAAGTACCTATCGTGCCGCATCGTTAATTGAATTACTCCACACCGCTACATTGGTGCATGATGATGTGGTAGATGATAGTAACCTAAGACGAGGTTTTTTCTCTATCAACGCGTTATGGAAAAATAAAATTGCTGTATTGGTAGGAGATTATTTGTTGTCGAAAGGGTTGTTGTTAAGCGTTGAACACGAAGAATTTGAACTTTTAAAAATAGTTTCCACTTCAGTTCGAAAAATGAGTGAAGGCGAATTACTGCAGATTGAGAAAGCGAGAAGAATGGATATTACCGAGGAAGTTTATTTTGAGATTATCACCAACAAAACAGCTTCTTTGATCGCCTCTTGTTGTGCTACAGGTGCTGCATCGGCTTCCATGCCAAAAGAAAAAATTGAATTGATGCAAAAGTTCGGTGAACTGGCTGGCATTGCTTTTCAGATTAAAGATGATTTGCTCGATTATGAAAGCACACTTAAAACCGGTAAGCCATCAGGTATAGATATTAAAGAACACAAAATGACCTTGCCTGTTATTTATACTTTGCAAAATTGTGATACTGCAACAAAAAAATTTATCATAAATACTATCAAGAATGATAGTGATAACAAAGAGAAAGTAAATAAAGTAGTGAACATAGTGATTGAAACGGGAGGAGTAAACTACGCAAAACAAAAAATGGAAGTATATAGAAAGCAAGCGAATGAATTGCTGCAATCTTTTACTGATAGCATATATCGTAAGTCGCTGCAGGGATTAATTCAATATACAATAGACCGTGAGAAATAAGAACATCAACGAATTGCGAATTTGTACGAATATGCGAATGGAAAAAGTAATCCATCGTACATTCGTTTTTTATTCGTCATTCGTTGATGAGAAAGTATGATTACAAATCAAACAAAACAACTCATTCTAGAGGCCGCTCGTATTGAAGAAGTGGTTGGGGATTTTGTGTCGTTGAAAAAACGTGGTTCCAATTTGCTTGGCCTATGTCCTTTTCACAATGAGAAGACACCTTCGTTTACTGTTTCTCCAGCCAAAGGATTTTACAAGTGTTTTGGATGTGGTAAGGCTGGCGATTCGGTTACCTTTATTATGGAGCATGAGCATCTCACTTTTCCTGAATCGTTACGTTTTTTAGCCAACAAGTATCACATTGAGGTAGAAGAAACAGCTCCTTCGCCTGAAATGATAGAAGAACAAAGCATCCGCGAAAGCTTATTTATTGTTTCTGCTTTTGCACAGCGATTTTATAGTGAACAATTGTGGGAGAGCGAAACAGGCAAAGCCATTGGCTTAACTTATTTCCGCGAACGCGGATTTACTGATGCCATCATCAACAAATTCCAGTTGGGCTATTCGCCAGATTTATGGACCTCAATGGGAACTGCAGCATTAGGTGCGGGATATAAAATGGAGTTTCTGGAACGAACAGGACTCATTATTAATCAGGATGGAAAACAATACGATCGCTTTCGCGGACGAGTAATGTTTCCGATTCATAATGTTACCGGTCGTGTGATAGGATTTGGTGCGCGAATTTTAAAAACCGATCCGAAAAGTCCGAAGTATCTCAATTCTCCTGAAACAGATATTTATCAAAAGAGTAAAATTCTATATGGAATATCGTTCGCAAAAAAGGAAATTATTCAGCAGGATTTATGTTACTTAGTGGAAGGTTATACCGATGTGATTTCATTTCACCAGGCGGGTATTGAAAACGTTGTTGCAAGCAGTGGCACTTCTTTAACGGTTGAACAAATTCGTTTGATCAGTCGGTACTCTAAAAATGTAACGGTTTTGTATGATGGTGATCCTGCCGGAATCAAAGCATCATTGCGTGGTATTGATTTGATACTGGAGGAAGGATTAAATGTACGTGTAGTATTATTTCCTGATGGGGAGGATCCTGATTCTTTTTCACGAAAAATTTCTACTGTTGAATTAAAAGATTTCCTCCAAAAAAATGCAGTTGATTTTATCAGCTTCAAAACAAAATTACTTTTAGAAGAAGCAGCAAACGATCCCATTAAGAAAGCGGCACTCATCAAGGATATTGTTAGCACTGTTGCCAAAGTGCCTGATGCAATATCACGTTCAGCATATACCCGGCAAACGGCTATGCTAATGGAAATCAGTGAACAGATTTTGGTTCAGGAGATAAATAAACTGCTCAGACAATCGGTTAAAAAACAGTATAATGATTCAAACGAAGTAGCGTCATTACCCGAAAATGAATTAGAGCATGCGGAGCACCAGGATGATATTTCAGAAGAATTCAACACGCTGAAACAGGAAGAAGAAATTATTCGAATACTTTTAATCTATTCCGACAAACCTTTTGCAGTACCCGATCCGAATGGAGAAACACCTGATGCAGTGCAAGTGATGCCGGTGTGTCGTTTTATTATTCACGAATTGCTGACGGATGGTATTCATTTCACCGATGAAAAATTTGCCGGATTGCTCGCGGAGTTTACCGCTTTGGATGAGCAGGAAAAACAGTATGAGCAACAACCTTTCATTCAGCAATTAAGTAGCGAGTTAAAACCGGTTGCTATCAGTATCCTAACGCCTGCACACGAGTTATCACCCAATTGGGAAGCACATCACATCATTGTAAAAACCGAACAGCAGAATTTTAACAAAGCAGTGATGGATCCTGTAATGTATCTCAAGAAAAAGCAGGTTTTGAAAATGAAAAAGGAGAACCAGGATTTAATCCGAGTTCTTGAATTAGCAGGCGAACCTGTTGATGAGCTTTTGGAGAAAGAAAAAACGTTGTTTCAGTTGCAATCGGAGATCAATAAATACACGAATACGGTGATACAGAAATAAATTTTTCATTTCGTTTTATCAGCCATTGTTTTGCTATTCGGAATACCTTTGCACTACAAATTTTCAAGCGTGAGTTCAACAGTTAACAGGAACATTGTATATTGGTTATTTTCCGGATGCTTTTTGGTTTTTGCAATGGTGATAGTAGGAGGGATTACGCGGCTCACCGGTTCGGGCCTTTCGATTACTGAATGGAAAGTGGTAACCGGAACCATTCCACCATTAAATGAAGTGCAATGGAACGAAGCATTTGACAAGTATAAACAGATACCTCAGTATAAATTGGTGAATTCAGATTTTACCTTATCTGATTTCAAGTTTATTTATTTCTGGGAATATATTCATCGTTTGATTGGACGTTTGTTAGGTTTGGTTTTTATCATTCCGTTTTTTTATTTCTTTTTTAAAAAGCAAATTGACAAATCGCTCATGCCAAAACTTATCATCATGTTTTTACTCGGAGCATGGCAAGGTTTCCTGGGATGGTATATGGTAAAAAGTGGTTTGGTAGAAAACATTCATGTCAGTCATCTACGTCTTGCAATTCATCTCGTAAATGCATTTTTTACTTTTGGTTATATTTTTTGGGTAACATTTGGTTTACTGTTTCCTCCGGTAAAATTTAGCAATTTGGAACAAAGAAAATTAAATCGTTGGTCGTTGGTTTTATTGATTACCGTAACAATTCAAATTATATATGGGGCATTTGTGGCTGGCACTAAGGCCGGGTATGTTTATAATACTTTCCCTAAAATGGGTGACGAGTGGATGGCTTCTTCCGTGAGTTTTGCTTTGCAGAAGGATGGTGTAAGTAGTTTGATCAACAACCTGGCATCGGTTCAATTTCTGCACCGTTGGTTAGCAATGGTTGTTATGGGATTAATATTTTATATTTTTTATTTGGCAAGAAAAAATGTCGTATCGCTCTATCAACAAAGCGCAATCAGATATTGTGTTTACGCGGTAGCAATACAAATTTTGTTAGGAGTCTATACTTTGTTATACGCTGTTCCGGTTTGGTTAGGAGTTATTCATCAGGTTGGAGCCTTCTTCTTATTTGCAACCGTAATTAATTTGTTGTTTCAGTTTACCGAAAGCAAAACATTAAAAATAAAAGTTTAAATTCCTAAATGCCACATATTACTTACGATATACAAAAGGTTGCAGAAATTGTAAAGGGTGAATTGCTCTGTTATGATAACGAACATCTAACTATTTCGCAGTTAATTACTGACAGTCGAAAAGTAGTTAACCAAAATATTTCTTTATTTTTTGCCATTACTGGTGATAGACGTGATGGGCACGAGTTTATTTCGGATTTGATACAAGCGGGTGTTCACAATTTTGTAATTAGTAATAGAGCATTTATTCCTAATCACGCGAAAGCAAATTTCATTGTGGTTGCAGATGCGCTAAATGCAATGCAGCAATTAGCTCAATCGCATCGTGAGCAATTTCATATTCCCATTGTTGGCATCACCGGGAGTAATGGAAAAACAATTATTAAAGAATGGTTGTATCAACTTTTGCGTGAAGACCATCACATCGTTCGCAGTCCCAAAAGCTATAACTCACAAATTGGTGTTCCACTATCAGTGTGGCAAATACAAGCTGAAGACAATCTGGGTTTGTTTGAAGCCGGAATTTCGAAGCCTGATGAGATGCAGAAACTGGAGCGAATGATACAACCTACCATTGGCATCTTTACTAATATCGGACAGGCGCATGACGAAAATTTTGTGTCGCAAGAATATAAGATTAATGAGAAGCTTAAACTATTTATTAATTGCAGTAAACTGATTTATTGCAAAGATTATTTGGATATTCAGGAATCAATAAACCAGTCAACACAAATAACTAGTCAACTAACACACTTCACCTGGTCGCGCAAAGCAAAGGCAGATTTACAGATCGGACGCATTGCAAAACAGGAGCACGAAACAGAGATTCAAGGAATCTATAAAAATAATTTTATCAATATCCGTATTCCGTTTATTGATGAAGCATCTATCGAAAATGCCATTCATTGCTGGGCGCTGATGCTTTATTTGGATTATGAGAACGATATTATTGCTCAACGCATGGAACTTTTGAGTCCTGTGGCTATGCGTTTAGAAATGAAAGAAGGCATCAATAACTGTATTATCATTAATGATAGTTATAATTCAGATATCGGTTCACTCACCATTGCACTGGATTTTATCAATCAGCAAAAACAATTTAATAAGCGCACAGTTATTTTAAGCGATATTCTTCAAAGTGGCAAGGATGAGAAGCAGTTATATGAAGAAGTGGCATCATTGATAGCCAGAAAAAATGTGCAGCGATTGATTGGTATCGGTTCAGGCATATCACATCAGCAGGATTTGTTTTTATTGGAAAAAAAATTTTTTGCTACTACCGATGATTTTTTACGTGAGTATAATTACAGTTGGTTTGGTAATGAAACAATACTAATTAAGGGAGCACGTGCATTTGGTTTTGAAAGAATAAGCAAAGCATTACAACAAAAAGCGCACGAAACGGTTTTGGAGATAAATCTAAACGCAGTAGTGCATAATTTAAATTTATTTCGTTCAAGGTTAAAGCCTGAAACAAAACTGATGGCAATGGTAAAGGCCTTTGCATACGGAAGCGGAAGTTTTGAGATAGCCAACGTGTTGCAGTTTCATCGTGTGGATTATTTGGCGGTTGCCTATGCTGATGAAGGTGTTGAATTACGTAAAGCAGGAATCACACTCCCAATCATGGTGATGAATCCTGAGGAGCAAAGTTTTGATGCCATGATCAATTATAAATTGGAGCCGGAGTTATATAGCTTCAAAGTATTGAGCCATTTTACCGATGCTTTAAAAAGAAGGGGTGAAGAGCTAAGTAATAATCGATTCCCTGTGCATATTGAATTAGAAACCGGAATGCGCAGGTTGGGTTTTGAGGAAGATGAATTGAACGAGTTAGTTATGCGTATTAAGAACAATAAGCATATCAGGATAGCATCCGTTTTTTCGCATTTAGTAGCAAGTGATGAAAGCGTACATGATGAGTTTACTCAAAATCAAATTCAGTTATTTAAGAAAATGAGTGAGCGTATCACACAACATTTTAGTTACCCAATTCTTCGACACATTTTAAATTCGTCAGGTATCATTCGTTTTCCGGAAGCACAATTCGAAATGGTGCGATTAGGAATCGGCTTGCATGGTGTGGCTCCAACAGCCAATGAGCAACGGCAAATGCAAATGGTGTCAACGCTTAAAACAACTATTTCACAAATTAAACACCTGCATACAGGCGATACGATCGGATATAGTCGCAAAGGAATTGCAAAAAAGGAAATGACCATTGCAACAGTGGGAATTGGTTATGCTGATGGATTGAGCAGAAGGTTAGGAAATGGTGTGGGTAAGATGCTTGTGATGGGTCAGTTTGCGCCAATCGTTGGTAGCATTTGCATGGACATGACCATGATTGATATCACCGGAATTCCTGCAAGAGAAGGAACCGAAGTAATTATTTTTGGACCTGATTACACCATTCTTGAACTAGCGAATCAAATGGGTACTATCCCTTATGAAGTTTTAACCAGCATCTCTTCCAGAGTTAAACGGGTGTATTATCACGAGTGATTGTATTGGCAGTAAACAGCAGTAGTCTTAAAGCTGTTGATGTAACTACTTCCTTAACTTTATACTGTTTTGCAAAGAAATAAATACATTCCCGGTCATAAGTTAAAACTGCTTCACAGCGGACCTGAATATTTTTCTGAGTTAGAAAATGTGATTGCTTCAGCAAAAAATGTTTTGCACTTACAGGCCTATATTTTTGATGAAGATAATACGGGAAAAAAAATTATTGATGCATTAAAATCTGCATCGCTGCGAGGTGTTGATGTTTGGTTGATGGTGGATGCATTTGGTTCCGAACTATCAAAAAATTGCATTGCAGATTTAAATAATTGCGGAATCAGATTTCGTCATTTTTCTCCGCTTCCCTTTCAGGGGATAACGCAAAGTGGAAGACGCCTGCATCATAAAATTTGTGTGGCTGATTATCAGGTTGCATTACTTGGTGGGATAAATATTGCTGACAAATACAGTGGGTTTGGTAATGAAAAGGCTTGGTTTGATTATGCAATAAAAATTGAAGGGCCAATCTGTACCAACATCACAAGCATTTGTGAATCCATCTGGCAACGTAGATTTCGCAGGAGAAAAATAAAAACACATGCAACTGTTGCTACAGGAACAAGCGCTGTTCGTATAAGCAGAAACGATTGGCTGAGGAGAAAGTATGAGATTTCAAGTGGGTATAAACGAACATTGCGTAACGCACGAAAGGAAATAATAATTGTTGCAAGTTATTTTATTCCTTCACGCAGATTATTAAAGATAATTGTGAGCGCTGCAAAACGTGGCAGAAAAGTCAGCATTATTCTTTCACGCAAAAGTGATGTGCCTTTTATTAAAGCAGCCACAGCGTATTTATATGGTAAACTGCTTCGAAATGGAGTTCGTATTTATGAATATACTGAATCAATATTACACGCAAAGGTTTGTGTGGTGGATGAGGAATGGTGTACAATAGGCTCGCACAACTTAAATCACCTGAGCGAATTTCTGAGTGTGGAAACCAATGTGGAAGTAATGGATAAAGATTTTGCTTTGTTGTTAAAACAGGAATTGCAAGTTGTGATAAAAACGCAATCTGTCGAAATAACTTTAAACGAATATCAAAAGCAAGGAACTGCATTGCAAAAGCTGAGCCGATGGATTTCATATAAAATTGTGAGTTGGAGTATGTGGCTGCTCGAAGTGGTGAATAGGAAAGATTCGAGAAAGTAGTTACCCAAACAACGCACTAAAAACTTCTTCCACTTTACTCACCGATGCAATCTCAATATCTTTTATTTTTTTGGCTTCATTGCTTTGAAGATTGTAACGTGAGATAAAAATTTTTTCAAACCCCAAACGTGCGGCTTCTTTGATGCGTTGCTCAATTCGTGTAACGGGACGAATCTCTCCGGTTAATCCAATTTCTCCTGCAAAACAAACAGAAGGAGGAATAGCAATGTCCTCGCCTGATGAAAGTATGGCGCTTATGATTGCAAGATCAATGGCAGGATCTTCCACACGCAAACCACCGGCAATGTTGAGGAAAACATCTTTGGTTCCCAATCGGAATCCGCAGCGTTTTTCTAAAACAGCAAGCAACATATTTAATCTTCTCAAATCAAAACCTGTAGTGCTTCGTTGTGGTATTCCGTAAACTGCAGTGCTTACTAATGCCTGTGTCTCAATTAAAAAAGGACGCATGCCTTCCATCATACAGGCCACAGCCGTTCCGCTTAAGGTGAGATCGCGTTGTGATAGCAAAAGTTGTGATGGGTTGGCTACTTCTTTTAAACCAGCTCCCTGCATCTCATAAATTCCTAGCTCACTAGTGGAACCAAAACGGTTTTTTACAGCACGCAAAATGCGATAGATATGATGACGGTCGCCTTCAAATTGCAACACGGTGTCCACCATATGCTCCAAAACTTTGGGTCCTGCTATGGCTCCATCTTTTGTAATGTGACCAATTAAAAAAACAGGTGTAGCGGTTTCTTTGGCGAAGCGCAATAACTCACCGGTGCAACCGCGAATCTGTGAAACCGTTCCCGGTGCTGATTCATACACGGCTGAATAAAGTGTTTGTATCGAATCAATAATTAAAATATCAGGATCAATGGCTTCAATCTGTTTAAAAATATTTTGTGTGGATGTCTCGGTCAGAATAAAACATTGTACATCATCCATTCCGATTCGTTGGGCGCGCATACGGATTTGTTGTTCGCTTTCTTCACCACTTACATACAATATTTTTAAATTTTGTAAACGAATGGCTATTTGCAACATCAATGTTGATTTGCCAATGCCCGGCTCACCGCCTAACAATACCAATGAGCCAGGAACCAATCCTCCCCCCAACACCCGATTAAATTCTTCGTCAGGCATTAAAATACGCGGACTTTGCTCCATATCAATTTCTGATATCAGCATGGGGCGGTTCACACGATTGGTTTTTTTACTTTCTGTTTTCCATTCGTTGGGTGCCGTTTCTGTTTGCAACACTTCTTCCACATAAGTGTTCCATGCATTGCACGATGCACATTTGCCAATCCATTTGGGTGATTGTGCTCCGCAACTTTGGCAGAAGAAAGTGGTTTTTGTTTTAGCCAATGTTAATTTGAAAATTTGAGGATTTGAAAATTTGAAAATATTGTTATCATCTATGTTATTAATTTTGACCAAAGATAATTGTTGTTGAATAGTTAAGTAGTTAATTGTGTTAAATGGTTGACTTCCGAATTAACTTATTCAACCTAATGAACCAAAAAATGCTAAACATACGTCCCGCCACAGAAGCAGATGTCCCTGCAATTACTGAAATTTATAACGAGGCCATCCAAAACACCTCTGCCACTTTTGATACCGAACTGAAAACACTTGAAGAACGATACAAATGGTTTCGATCGCATGATGAAAAACATCCGGTGATTGTTGCTGTAATAAATGATCAGGTTGTTGGCTGGGCGACACTCAGCAAATGGAGCGATCGTTGTGCCTATGATAGCACCGCAGAAGTAAGTGTGTATGTACATCACGATCATCGCGACCAGGGAATCGGAAAACGTTTGCTGGAAGTATTAACATTAGAAGGAGAAAAGGCAGGTTTGCACACACTCATTTCACGCATCACTCAAGGCAACGAAAAAAGTATTTACCTGCACGAGCGAATAGGTTTTTCAAACGTAGGGGTGTTAAAAGAAGTGGGAAAGAAGTTTGGGAAATATTTGGATGTGTATATGTTGCAGAAAGTGTTTAAATAGGGGATTTTCCAAATATAATTTATGTTATACTACTAGCTCATGTTGATTGATTACCTTTATTGATTCCAATGATAAACAATCTTAGATCATGACAAAAACCAACCCTGTTAAATTATGCATGTGTTCTGTAGTAATTATATTTTTTGCTTGGACGAATGTGCAGGCGTCAAATTATTATTGGGTAGGTGGATCCGGCAACTGGAGTGATTATGGACATCACTGGGCAACAAACAGTGGTGGCTTAATTTTCCATACACAAATACCAGGACCTAATGATGATGTGTTTTTTGACGCAAATTCTTTTTCAGCTTCAGGTGCAAATGTTAACCCTGATTCCACTTTTATTTATTGTAGAAATATGAGTTGGACTGGAGTGTTATTTAATCCAGCAATCCAATCCGGAACATTTAATGTTTACGGATCCATTACTTTGACCAATAACATGAATTGGATGGGGGGTAATGTAAACCTTTTTTCAAATTCAGTTTCCAACACATTACTATCATCAGGCCATAATCTAGGTAATCTCTCATTTTACGGAACTAGTAATTGGTCAATGAACGATGAACTAACCTGTAATGAACTATTGCTTAACAACGGAACATTTAACTCTAATAGCTATAATATTTTTTGTTCCCATATATCAACAAACAATGTTTGCACACTATTATTAAATAATTCATTAGTAACCGGATGTAATATCGATTTTAGTAATGCATCCCTCACATTAGATGCTGACAGCGCTGACTTTAATCTTGTTGATAATGGTTGGTCATTCGGGCTTATCTTAAATTGCGGTGATCATATTTATCATAATGTTGTTTTCAGTGCTGCTAATCATGGTTCTCTTCAGTTCGGAAGTTCTACTTTTAATAATGTGGAATTTTTAAATTATGCTCAGATTAACGGATGGAATGCTTTTTTTCATAAGTTAATTTGCAATAGCGAAGTAAATATTTCAGGAAACGGTGTTTTTGATTCCTTGATTTTTAATAACGCAGGTCATTCGGTTAATATCGGTTCAGGAAGTGTTTTGAATATTAACAATACACTTATTGCTGATGGATTATGCGGAAGTGAAATAACCTTTATTTCATCTCCTTCAAATGGAGCAGTTATCAGTAAAACCACCGGGACAGTTACCTGCAGCTTTTTGATTATGCAACACATTCATGCAACCGGAGGAGCGTCTTTTACAGCAAACAACAGTGTGGATTTGGGTAATAATACCGGATGGACAATTAATGGAACTGCCACTAGAAATTTATACTGGGTTGGTGGAAAGGGCAACTGGAGTGATGCCAATCATTGGTCATTGATTAGTGGTGGTGCTGGAGGAAACTGTGTTCCAACATTAAATGACAGTGTGTTTTTTGATGCAAATTCGTTTCAACAATTGAACGATACAATATTTATGGATGTACCGATTGCTTATTGTAAAAACTTAGATTTCAATGGCACGCTATTTTCGCCTTGTATAACTGCCGGGAGTTATAATATTTATGGATCACTCCGATTGACTGCTAACTTAAAACTTCAGTGGACCTATATAAAATTTCTTTCCACGCAAGTTGGCAATACCATAACTTCAGCTGGACACTATTTAGGCAATCTTAATTTTGAAGGCGTTGGAGGTTCATGGGTTCTAAATGATAGTTTATGGTGCTTTAGTATAAGTAATAATCAGGCAGTATTTAACACGAATGGTTTTAGTGTGAATTGTAATTCTATTAAAACGCTTAATTCAAGTACTTTGTTATTAGATACATCAACTATCTATGGGACAGATATTGACTTCAGTAATCCATTTCTCACATTAGATGCAGACAGTGCAAATTTTATATTTCGTGATGACTTTGGGAGTGGAACAAATGAATTGCAATGCGGAAATAATGCATTTCATAATGTAACTTTTACCTCTAATAATTTAAGTAGCCTTTCGGCAGGAAATTCCACTTTCAACGTTGTGGAGTTTTTAAATCAGGGTCAAGTTATCGGTTTGAATCCAGTTTTTCATAAAGCAATTTTTAATAGCGATGTAGATATTGGTTTTAACGTTGTTTTTGATTCGCTGATTTTTAACAACGCTGGTCATTCGGTTTATTTAGGTTCAGGAAGTGTTTTAACAATTAATAATGCAATTATTGCTGATGGATTATGCGGCAAGGAAATAACCTTTTATTCATCCCAGTCAATTGGTGCAGTTATCAGCAAATCTTCTGGTGCAGTTACATGCAGCTATTTAATCATTCAGAATATTCGTGCTAACGGAGGAGCTTCATTTACCGCAAACAATAGCGTAAGTATTGGAAATACTACCGGATGGACAATTAATGGAACACCTCCAAGAAACATGTATTGGGTTGGTGGTATAGGCAACTGGAGTGATGCGGCTCATTGGTCATTAGCCAGTGGTGGTTTAGGAGGGAACTGTGTTCCGACTTTAAATGACAGCGTGTTTTTCGATGACAATTCATTTAATCTGATTAATGATACCGTTTATATGGATTCACCTATCGCCTATTGCAAAAATTTAGATTTTAATGTTACTCTTTCATCACCCGTTATTACATACGGTAATATTAGTCTTTATGGCTCGCTGCGTTTAGGAAGCAATATAACCTGGATGACTTCAAATTTGCATTTGCTCTCTTCTAATCAGGGGAACATCATAGAATCTGCAGGAAATAATTTAGGAAGTATTAGTTTCGAAGGTACCGGCAGTTGGTCTTTAACAGATGGTTTAAGATGTTTTAATCTTGATATGAATAGTGGATTATTTAATTCAAATGGATTTGATATTGATTGCGAGCGTAAAATCACTGCAAATAATGGGTCAGAACTTCAGCTGAACGGATCAACTATTTCATGTCCTGATATTGATTTTAGTGATCCTTCAATCATATTGAATGCCGACAGTGCTGATTTTGTTTTGAATGACGTTCCTTTTTTTTCCTTAACCCAATTTCAGTGTGGCACTCATTCGTATAAAAATGTCATCTTTAATTCTTCTGGCCTTTCTACACTCAATGCCGGAAGCTCAACGTTTAATCAGGTAATTTTTGCCGAAAGTGGTCAGATATCAGGCTACAACACTCTTTTTCATAAAGTAGTTTTTTTAGGGGATGCATCTATTATTGGCGATAATACATTTGACACATTGTTTTTTAATAATCCAGGTAATACAGTATCATTCGGTAACAATGTTCAGACTATTAACAACGAGTTATTCGCGCATGGGCTGCCCGCGTTTCCAATTTCAATCCAATGCCCTTCTTCAGGAATTTCAGCAGTAATCAATAAAACGAATGGTAATGTTTGCCTTAATTACGTTATCATGCAGAATATCCATGCGTCAGGTGGGGCACAATTTTTTGCTGGAGATTATAGCATTGATCTCGGAAACAACACAGGCTGGAATTTTTCGAGTTGTACACCGGATACAAGTGATGTATGGCCAGGTGATGCTAACTATGATTTGCTGTGCAACAACATGGATATTCTGAATATTGGATTGGCATATAATGATACAGGTTATGTTCGTACCAATACAAGCCTTGCCTGGCAAGCGCAGCCCGGCATTAACTGGCTTTCACAATTTATAACAGGTATCAATGCAAAGCATGCTGATTGTGATGGGAATGGAATTGTAAATGCATTAGATACACTTGCTGTTTCTCTCAACTATGGTTTGATACATCCGCGACCTGTTCTACACGATTCTACAGCCATTCTCAGTGGTTCAAGTTTGTTTTTCGATCTTCCTGTCGGAAATCTTCAACCGGGCTCTCCTGTTACCATTCCTATTGTTTTTGGTACACCAGCGAATCCAGTTGATAATCTTTACGGTATTGCTTTTAGTATCGTTTATGATCAAACTTTGATTCAACCGGGAAGCATGGTAGTTGACTACAACGGTTCATGGGTGGTAAATGCTAATAATTACATTCATCTTGAAAAGGATTTTTCAGGTATTGGCAAATATGATTTGGCAGTTTGCAGGATCAATCATCAGAATATTTCAGGCAATGGAATAATTGCAACTTTAAATTTTACAGTTGCAAATAATGCGGTTGGTTTGTTGTCTCTATTCTTCAGCGATGTAATGGCTATTTCAAGCAATGAGTTACAAATTGCAGTTAATACACAAAGTGGTTCAATACCTACTTCTATTGCTGAAACCGGCATAATGAACACTTTTGAATATTATCCAAACCCAGTTCGTGATTACATATATATGCATTGTTCTAGCACAGAAAATATCCAAATTGAAATTATAAATTCTTTGGGACAAATTGTAATGAATCAATTTATTTCAAGCAAAGAGAAGCCAATTACTTTATTTACAGGCGATTTTACAAATGGAATTTATGTGCTTCGCATTACAGATACTAAAAAGGGGTTGACGATGACACGGAAATTTTTGAAGATGTAAATCCAACCCTTCAATGAATATTTTTGTATTAAATTATATTAACATGATATTGATTCAGAATTTCTTTATTCCATTTCCTGATATTTCATTCAAAACAATTTTGCCTTCACTATAATTAACTCCTTTAAAAGGATCGTTAGCAATTAACAGAGGTCCGTCCAAATCAACCCAATCTGCCTGTGATGAAAGTTGAGATGCACCAGCTGCTCCGCAACTTCCTTCACTCATACAACCTATTAAAATTTTCATATTGCGCTTGCGCGCATCTGCAATCATTTTGTTGGCCTGGTACAATCCTCCGCATTTCACTAATTTGATATTGATGCCTGAACAGGCTCCATCAACACGAGCAATATCATTAAATGTTTGTATTGATTCATCCAATATCAACGGCAAAGGACATGCTTCATGCAAACGAGCCATATCGTCCAATTTATTTACAGGCATGGGTTGCTCTGCAAAAACACAGCCCTGTTCCTGTAACCAGAACATCATATCCAATGCAAATTCACGATCTGTCCATGCACGGTTGGCATCAATACAGAACACCCGTTTGTGGTGATCAAAGAAATTTTCCTCATCACGGATTTTGCAGAATGTTTTTACAATTGATTTATCACTATTATTTCCTAATTTTAATTTGAACAAACGAAATGATTTTACTCCTGATAATTTATCTCTCATTTCAGTTTCAGTACTCATGCCGATTGTATAAGTACAAAGTGGTGATAGATTTTTGCTTGTATCAAAAAGTTGATGTGTTGGAATTTGTTTTTTCTTTCCCCACCAATCATGCAAAGCCATATCCAATGCAGCCAATGCACCATAATAATCTTTAGATTGCTTAAAAAGTTGTTCGAGTAAATCGTTGATTCTTTCAGGAACTATTTTTTCGGGCAAGGGAAGGCTTGATAAAAACACTTTGGCAACCACGGCATTTTCTGTTAAGTAAGGCGGAAAAGCTGCTTCTCCGTATCCTGTAATTCCATCTTGCGACACCTCGACAAATAAAGCATTGGTAGTGTTGCGAGTTCCGGCTGCAATGGCAAAGGGATGTTTGAAACGAAGTGTATAGTTGTATGTGTGAAGTTGCATATTGGAATTCTGGTCTAAAAATAGGCATCAAAGATGTATAGTTTTTTAATCTCACTATTTTCACCATCAGAAATTGTAAACATGAAACTGCAGCGAAATATTTTCTTTATTGTTTTGATCTTGCTGCACCTGTTCTTTTTCATAAAAGCAATTGATAACGGGCATGTGTTTACTAAAGATTCTTTTGAGTATTTGCAGCAGGCAAAAAATATCCGCGATCATCATTCATGGTATTGCGGTGACTTAAACCTGCCTATTGAACCTGCGTTATACAGTCAGCGACCACCTGGATATGGAGTTTTTATTGCTGTTGTGAAATCTATTAATGATAATATCTGGTTTCTGTTGTTGGTGCAAAACTTGTTGAGCATTTTTAATTTCTATTTGCTTTATCGTTTGCTGCAAATACTCAATATCAAAATCAATTTGTTGTTGCTCATTATTCCACTGTTGTTTTTCTTCTCCCAGTTTATCCATGCCAATCTTATTATGACGGAGCTGTTATTGCAAACTGTTTTGATGTTGTCTTTTTATTTTATTACCCGCTTTATACTTTTTAAAGAACCTTCTTCCATTTGGTTGTACCAGCTATTCATCACCTGTGCATTATTGATTAAACCCATTTGGTATTTGTTTCCACTAGTAAGTATTTTGTTTTTTATTTACCTGATTAATAAGAAAAATGTAAAATCTTGGACGATTACCGCACATTTAATTCCATTAATTTTCATTGCAGGTATTTTTATTCACAACCACCAGCAAACAAATTATTGGGAGTATTCAAGCATTCAGCGAAAGCTAATGGTTAATTATAATGTGTTGGAAGTAATGGAGGATGTACATGGGAAAGAGAAAGCTTTATTACTTGTTGATAAGTTGCAGGATGACGCGGCAGTAAAAACAAGTTATGCGGAGCAAGCTGATTATATGCAAAGTGAAATCAACAAAGTTTTAAGAGGATATCCCCTTGTATTTATTAAGATTGAGTTGAAAGGTATGCTACGTTTCTTTACCGATCACAGCCGTTATGATATGGATTCATTTTTTTCTCAAACTCCATTACAAACTTCAAGTTGCTATGTAGATTACACCGCAAATGGATGGAAAGGACTAGTCAGTCATTTTAAGAATTACAACGGGTGGTATTTAGTTTATTTAGTTATTTCCATTTTAGTAAACACATTGCTTTTGATTTGCTTATTCGTTTTTGTCAAGCAAAAAAATATTGATATTGCCGTACGGATTATTTTGTTTTCGATTATCATTTACACGGCATTTTTAACAGGTCCTACCGGAACAACGCGATTCAGATTGCCTGTTTATCTTTTGCTGTTAATTGCTTTTGCTGTTGCACAACCTGTGATACAATCATGGTTCAAACAATTATTCTTAAAACGCAAGTTAAGTTGATTAATTTTGAACCCGATGTTTTCATTTATAAGTAAGCCCTGGTTTTTAGCAATTGCAACTGGTTTTAGCTTGTGGCTGGCATGGCCTGCCCGAGGATTTGCTCCACTATTACTAGTTGCTTTGCTACCCATTTTATTTTTAGAGAATAGAATCCTACTTCAAAAGCAAGTGGGAATCAAAGTAAAGCTCTTTAAGTGGAATTATTTATCATTCCTGATTTTTAATCTGCTTACCACCTGGTGGATTTATTTTGCGAGTGACTGGGGAATGGTAATGGCGGTTACCTGTAATGCCCTTTTTATGTCAACCGTGTTCCAACTTTTTCATTTAACACGATTGCGTTTTGGTGATCGTATCGGATATTTTTCTTTGATATGTTATTGGACCGCTTTTGAATATTTGCACCTCAATTGGTCGCTCTCCTGGCCCTGGCTCACATTGGGAAATGGTTTCGCATCATTAAAATCATGGATACAATGGTATGAGTACACTGGAATTTTAGGTGGGTCTGTCTGGATTTTATTGAGCAATATTTTTTTAATAAACATAATTAAATCAACAAATGATTTCCATTTTAAAAAACTGTTTGCTTGGATAGCAATTGTTTTTCTTCCAATTATTCTTTCAAAATATATAGCTGAAAAGTATAAAGAGGATAAATCAAAAACGAAAAATGTTGTGGCAGTGCAACCCAATATTGACCCTTATAACGAAAAATTTTCAGGTATGAGTTCGCAGCATCAATTAACAAAAATGTTGCAAATTGCCTCAACTGTTATTGATACAACTACCGATTATGTAGTGTTTCCGGAAACAGCTTTGCCCGATGGAATATGGGAACATGAATTGAAAACACATCCGCATATACAGACCATTCGAGCCTTTATGCAGCCGTATCCAAAAGCTAATTTAGTAACCGGATTGGTAAGTAATCAATTATATAGACCAGGAGAAGAGCATTCGAAAACTGCACGCAAATTCAGAGAAGAGGATGCCTATTATGATACCTACAATAGCGGAATGCAATTGGATAGTAGTGCGCTTATTCAAGTGCATCATAAATCAAAATTGGTGATTGGTGTGGAAACACTTCCATTCCCGTTTTTAGATGTAATTGCAATAAAATTGGGAGGATCATCAGGTAGTTTAGGTACTCAGCCATCGCCTACTGTTTTTTTTAGTGCTGATTCAACTGGAGTTGCGCCAGTAATTTGTTATGAGTCTATATATGGTGATTATGTAACTGAATACATTAAGAAAGGAGCACAGGCAATTTTTATTATTACCAATGATGGATGGTGGCACGACACACCCGGCTATCGACAACATTGTCTGTATGCAAGTCTTCGAGCCATCGAAACACGAAGAGACATAGCACGTGCTGCTAACACAGGTATATCCTGTTTCATCAATCAGCTGGGTGAAATTTCTCAGCCCACAAAATGGTGGACGGATGATGCTATTCAGCAAAAAATTAATTTGAATGATAGCCTGACTTTTTATGTTTTGTATGGTGATTATATTGGAGTAATTGCGAGCATCCTATCATTTTTATTTCTCTTACTATTTTTAACAAGCGCATTTAAGAAAAGGCTTGTTAGTTGATTCTTTAAATTTGCAGCTCAAAAGAAATTTTAGTTTTTACTATGGATTTAAAATATGATGTTACCGTAATTGGTTCCGGTCCCGGTGGATATGTTGCAGCCATTCGTTGTGCACAATTAGGTTTAAAGACGGCAATCATTGAAAAATATAATGCGTTAGGCGGAACGTGTTTGAATGTGGGATGTATTCCTTCCAAAGCACTTCTTGATTCAAGCGAACATTATCACCAGGCAAAACATCAGTTTAGTGAACATGGTATTGATGTAAAAGGTCTCTCGTTAAATTTCGCTCAAATGATTAAGCGGAAGAATGGCGTTGTGAGTCAAACAGTAGATGGAATAAAATTTTTGATTAAGAAAAATAAGATTGATGTGTACAATGGTCACGGTACTATTGTGGATGCCAACACTATTCAAATTCTATCTGCAGATAATAAAACTCAAACTATTAATTCGGCAAACACAATCATTGCAACGGGTTCCAAGCCATCACCACTGAAAGGAATTACGATCGACAAAAAAAGAATTATCACTTCCACCGAAGCACTTTCATTAACAGAAGTTCCTAAACATTTATTGATCATTGGAGGTGGTGTAATCGGTTTGGAATTAGGTTCGGTTTATGCACGATTAGGATCAAAAGTCAGCGTAGTAGAATATTTTGATTCCATTATTGCGAACATGGATCGTGCCTTAGGTAAAGAATTGCAAAAATCTTTACAAAAACTTGGTTTTGAATTTTATCTTCAACATGGTGTAACGACAGTTGAGGCTGACAATAAGGGAGTCACACTAAAAGCAACTTCCGTAAAAGATAAAAAGGAATTGGTGCTGCAAGGCGATTATTGTTTAGTGAGTGTTGGTCGTTCAGCGTACACGGATAATCTTGGTTTAGAAAAAATTAATATTGCAAAGGATGAACGTGGGCGAATTGTAGTAAATGAACATTTGCAAACCAGTGTAAAAAATATTTATGCAATTGGTGATGTGATTCAGGGAGCAATGCTTGCACATAAAGCGGAAGAGGAAGGAATGTTTGTGGCTGAAACAATTGCTGGTCAAAAACCGCATATTAATTATTTACTAATACCGGGAGTGGTTTACACGTGGCCAGAAGTTGCTGCGGTGGGTTATACCGAAGAAGAGTTGAAAGCAAAAAATATTGCTTATAAAACCGGATCATTTCCATTTAAAGCAAGCGGACGAGCAAGGGCAAGCATGGATACAGATGGTTTTGTAAAAGTGTTGGCTGATAAAACAACAGACGAAATTTTGGGAGTTCACATGATTGGTCCTCGGGTAGCCGATATGATTGCAGAAGCTGTTGTAGCAATGGAATACCGAGCATCGGCCGAAGATATTGCTCGTATGAGCCACGCTCATCCTACATTTACTGAGTCATTTAAAGAAGCTTGCCTTGCGGCTACTGAAAACAGGGCAATTCATATTTAACAGTTCATTTATCTTTATAAAAAAATATACAAATGAAAAAGGGTATTCTTTACACAATAATTTATGTAATAATTTTTGAAGGATTCATTGGCTGTTCAAGTCAACCTAGCGCAACTACCGATGTTCAGAAAGGTGCGGATACTACAACTGTTCAAACTGCTGAAGTGTACATCTGTCCAATGGACACAGATATTCGCAGCGAAAAACCTGGCACCTGCTCAAAGTGTGGCATGGATCTGGAAAAGCAAAATTGAAAAGCCTTTCCTGTTTTTTAAGCGATAACTGAGCCTTTTCAATGTAGGGAGATTTCTCCTTTTTAAGATTTTAATGACTCATAATCAGTTAGTTGTTGTTTCAAATTAGGTCTTCGGGCCTCCGAAAGCCTATATTTGCCTCCCTTTTAAAAAAAAGAGGTAGAAAAAGAGCCTCTAAGTTATTAAAATTTACACATTCTAAAACAAAAGCCCGTAAGCGAAATGAAATTAACACAATTCAAATTCCACATTAATGAAAAATTATTAGCTAATCATCCAAGCACAAGCCGTGATGAATCAAGACTAATGATAGTGCACCGTAAAACAGGAAAAATTGAACATAAGGTTTTCAAAGACATTCTTGGTTATTTTAGTGATGGTGATGTTTTAGTACTAAACAACACCAAAGTATTTCCGGCCCGTCTTTATGGAAACAAGGAAAAGACAGGAGCGAAAATCGAAGTTTTCTTATTAAGAGAATTAAATCCTGAAAGTAAACTTTGGGATGTTTTAGTAGATCCTGCACGTAAAATCAGGATTGGTAACAAACTTTATTTTGGTGATGATGACATGTTAGTGGCTGAAGTAATTGATAATACCACTTCTCGCGGACGTACGTTAAGATTTCTATTTGACGGCACATCGGCTGAATTTAGAGATGTGATTGAGCAATTGGGTCACACACCGTTGCCAAAATATATTAAGCGTAAAGCTGAACCTGCTGACAAGGATCGTTATCAGACAGTATATGCTAAACACGAAGGTGCTGTTGCAGCCCCAACTGCCGGATTACACTTTAGTCGTGAACTTTTGAAGCGAATGGAGTTGAAAGGTGTAAATCTAGCCGAAGTGACTTTGCATGTTGGTTTAGGAACCTTCCGTCCGGTGGAAGTAGAAGATTTAACCAAGCACAAAATGGATTCCGAACAGTTTACTGTTAATCAGGAAGCAGCTGATATTGTAAATAAAGCGAAAGCAAATAGAAAAAACATTTGTGCAGTAGGAACTACTTCTATGCGTGCAATTGAATCTTCTGTTTCCACTCTTGGAGAGCTAAAACCATTTAGTGGCTGGACAAATAAATTTATTTTTCCGCCTTATGATTTCAGTATTGCAAACATGATGGTTACCAATTTTCACATGCCAGAATCAACATTATTAATGATGACAGCAGCTTTTGCAGGTTATGATTTGATGATGGAAGCGTATAAGGTAGCTCAGAAGGAAAAATATCGTTTCTACAGTTATGGTGATGCCATGATGATTATTGACTAAAACAATGAGGCGTTATGCTTTAATTGTAGCTGGTGGGCAGGGAACTCGTATGAAGAGTTCACTGCCCAAGCAGTTTTTACTAGTTAATAATAAACCGGTGTTGATGCATACAATGGAACGTTTTGTTGCAGAAAACATAACTATCATTCTGGTTTTGAATGCTGATTATCACGAATACTGGAAACAACTTTGTGGCAAATATCGATTCACCATTGCTCACGAATTAATTGCTGGCGGTGATACACGTGCAGAATCAGTTTTTAATGGATTGCAAAATTTAGATCTTAATAGTTATGTTGTTGTGCATGATGCGGTGCGGCCATTGGTTTCAAGCGTTTTGATTAACAAATTGTTTGATGAGTCAGCGCAGTATGGTAACGCGGTTCCGGTAGTAACCATCAGAGAATCGCTACGGGAATTGAATGGTGGCAGTAGTTTTCCGGTCGATAGAGAAAAGTATAGAATTGTTCAAACGCCACAGTGTTTTCGTGTAAACGATTTGTTAGAAGCTTTTAAAAATCCACAGTATAAATACTTTACCGATGAAGCATCATTGTATGAAGCAACAGGTAAAAAAGTGCATTTAATTGAGGGCGAATTCGCCAATATTAAAATCACTTATCCCGAAGATTTGCTATTTGCTTCAGCGGTTCTTAGTCAGTCAGTGTGATTTCATTTTTCTGACAAATGTTCTTTTCTTTCAATTACAGAATACTAATATTATCTGAAAATTTACCAATAATGGTTTTATGTAAGATTTGGCTCACTTTTTACAGGGTTAATCATTATAATATTGTATCTTTAATAATCAAAAAGTGTTATTAAACCTTTAAAAGTTGTAAGCGTACAATAAGTATTAACAAATCAATGTTTAAAATAGCTAAGTGAGCACAATCATAAAGCATACATAATCATTATACTTGCAAGACTCGATGCAGTTCAATAATTTGTTTCATTTAATTTCAAATAAAATTAATAACCGGATTATCCTATTGGCTGTAATTATATTTTTTGCTTCATCTGTAAACGCAGCAAATGAACCAGATACCACTGTTGCATCCAATACAAGAGTTCCGTTTATTTTTTCAATTGATACACTTGCAGACCTTGTTAGCGATGCAGATGAATTGCGTGCCGGGATGCTATATGATGCCGATCGTGGAAAAATTGTTTGGCAGAAAAATATTGAAACTGCTTTTCCAATTGCATCCCTTACAAAGATGATGGTGGGCCTCTTGGCTATCGAAGATGTTGAAGCAGGTTTAGTTAATTTAACTGATGAAGTTGTTGTTTCCAGAACCTTCAAGAAAAAAGTAAAGCGAAGAAAGTATAAAACCTATACTTCTGAGGAAAAATTTACATTGGAAGGAATTTTGAAATTAGCAATGGTTGCTTCAAATAATGAAAGTACAGTATGGATAGCCAAGCATTGTTCTGAAGATTTAAGTTTGTTTGTACAGCGAATGAATCAGCGAGCTATTGAGTTAGGAATGACCAAAACGTTTTACAATAATCCATCAGGGCTGCCGGCCGGTGGTGGTTTAAGTGATAATTGTGCCTCTGTTCAAGATTTGTTGTTGCTTTCACTTGAAATTTTAAAGCATCCTCAACTAATGGCTATCACACAAATTGACTATGCCAAAGTAAGCAACGGAAAAGGTGCTTATTCGATACATAATCACAATGGGTTGGTAATTAATTACAACAATGAAGTGGATGGTATCAAAACCGGTTATACCAAAGCAGCCCGATTTTGTTTAGTAGCAACTTCTCATAGAGGCGACCATAGACTTGTAAGTATTGCACTTGGTGTTAGAAGCCCTTGGGTGCGAAATGGAATAGTTGCCGGTATGATGAACGAGTATTATGATGCAATCAAACTAGGTAGATTAGGGGAGACAAATATTGATTTAAGTGCTTCACAACTTTTTCTGGATAGTGTAAATCTCGGTCTTGCTATTATTAAACCTAATGTGGCACCGCGCCATATGGATAAGAGCGATGAATCTTTTGCATACACTTATAAAATTGTAAAAACCAAAACCAAAACAATCCATGTGGTTCGCAGTGGTGAAAATCTAAGCAAGATTGCTGACAAATATGATGTAGCGATGGTTGATCTTAAGCAATGGAATAATATACACTCTTCAAAAGTTTTAAAGGGTCAAAAATTGGTAGTTTTTAAGAACGTAAACAAACGAGTACCAGTTAAATTAATAGTGGATCCTGATGAAGATTGTACCGAAAATTGCACGGATGGATTAGATTCAATAACACCTGCTGTTTCCAACCTAGATGAGATTAAGAAAGACTGCAAAACAAATAAAACTGTTGTTCAAAAAGTGGAAAATTCTTCAGACACCATTGGATTAAAAAATAATAAAATATCCGATACGAACAAATTGATTTATTACACTGTTCAACCTGGTGATACCTTGTGGAATATTGCGCAGCGTTATCAAACTAATGTTGCAGAAATAAGGAAAGTAAATCGGATAAGTAACGGTAAATATTTAAAAGCAGGAACACGTATAAAAGTTCCGGTAAATACATAAACATATATCTAAACATCATGAATAGAATATTTTACTTACTATTATTGACTACTGCAACTTCTTTAGCTCAAAACAGTACGGCTCCTAAAATGCCCGTTGATGAGGGTACAAAACTTATCAGTTACAATAAAGTAAGTGGCGTTACAGGTGTTTCTAAAGATGAATTATATAATCGCGCATTAACGTGGGCAAACACTTATTATAAAAACCCAAATGATGTTATTCGCGAGAAGGATATGAATGAGGGAAAAATTGTTTGTAAGGCAAGATTTAAAATTATGAATCCTCCTGATAAAAAGGGTTTTTCAGCCGAAGGTGGTGTGGTTCAATACACACTTAATATGCAGTTTAAAGATGGAAGATATAAATATGAATTAACCGAATTCAACTGGAAGTTACCTTCTTATTATCCCATTGAAAAATGGCTGGACACCAAAAGTGCTTATTACCAGCCGGAGTTTGATTTTTATTTGCAGCAGGTTGAAACTA
Source organism: Bacteroidota bacterium (assembly GCA_031409815.1). GTDB lineage: Bacteria > Bacteroidota > Bacteroidia > AKYH767-A > OLB10 > JANLUX01. The sequence continues at coordinate 3,858 of JANNXV010000186.1, read as the reverse complement.
TAGCTAAGGAAATCGCAAGCAATCTTGATAAATCAATGCGGGCGAATCCGGTTACTGATAATAAGGACAACTGGTAAAAACCTGTTGCTAATTTCAGGAAGCTGTAGGATTTTTCTCTCAGATAATTTTTTTTACTGAAGTATTTTTGATCAGTTTCAAATTTTCAAAATTCAAGTTATTCAACAAAACTATTCCTGGTTTTTTACCTTTCTCAAGGCTTCCATAATTTTTTTCTATTCCTAAAAACTTTGCTCCATTTAATGTTGACCAACCCAATAATGTTTTAAGATTAATTTCGGGAAAAGTATTACTGATGGTTTTTAATTCTTCCAAAACAGAAAGCTGATGATTAGAAGCAAGACTATCTGTTCCAATTATAATAGTTGATTTTGTATTTACAAAATCCATTATCGCAGGCAAACAATTTTCAATGTATAGATTGGCATTTGGACATAGGCACCAGAATAAATTTTTATGCAATTCATTTGCCCAGTTAATTTCTTCAATTGATGTGTAAGTGTTGTGAACCAAAGCAACATTGCTTTTTTGTGGGAGATACATGAGCATTTGACGAATAGGTCTGAAACCTGTCGGGTGAGCATAAGAGAAATTAAATTTCAGATTGGTAAATAATTCAGCAAATACTCCTGAACGATTCATGCAAAAATCTATTTCGGCCTGGCTCTCCTGCAAATGAACACAGACCGGTAAATTATTTTCACTTGCATACTCCTCAATTAGTTTTAATAGTTCAATGGAAACTGTATAAGGAGCATGTGGAACTACACTTGCATTTCCATTGGGAATATTATTAAATTGTTGTTGCAAAACTTTTCCTTCTTCCAATTTTGCTTCAGATAAAGCGGGATCAAGCCCTAACACTTCCACGAAAGTATGATAGTACATTTTGCCTTTTTGTTTAATAGGAACGGTGGAAATGAGATTGGAAATATCTCCCACGGCAACAATCCCGTTTTGCAACATTTCATTTTCAGCATCTTCAAAAAATTGTTGTTGTTCTTCAACTGAAATCTTAAAGCGATGTTGTAACAATTCACTGATGAAATTGGCCATTCCTTTTTTCTCACTAATCTTTCCACGCAAGTGTGATAATTCTAAGTGGCAATGTGAATTAATAAAACCAGGGCAAAGAATTCCTTCAAATTTTTCTACCTCCTGTAAAGAATAGGGTGTAAGAGAAGGGTCGATGATTTCAATAATAATTCCATTATCCTCACAAACTACAATTCCATTTTGGATGGGAACGGATGAAATCGGAAAAATAAAATCAGCCTGAAATTTTAGCATGGAGCAAAACTATCTAATTTGTATGGCATGACGATTCGCGCACGGTCAGCCTGAGCGAAGTCGAAGGCAGCAAACGATTATCTTTGCCCCATGAGTAATTTGACTATCCCAAAACCCAATATCCGCCACTTAAAACCGGACGAATTGAAAAGTTTTTTTGTGGAGAAAGGGGATAAGGCATTTCGCGCCAAGCAAGTGGATGAGTGGCTTTGGAAAAAATCGGCACGTTCGTTTGAGGAGATGACCAACCTGAGTCTGGAAACGCGTCAACTATTGGAACAAAATTTTTTGATCAATCCAATTCGTGTTGATAAATCTCAAATTAGCAACGATCGAACGATAAAAAATGCTTTTCGTTTGCACGATGATCATATCATTGAAGGGGTTTTAATTCCTACCGAGAATCGCATGACCGCCTGTGTTTCATCGCAGGTGGGTTGCAGCCTTACCTGTAAATTTTGCGCAACCGGTAGAATGAATCGTGTTCGTAATCTTGATTTTGATGAGATATACGACCAGGTTGCAATACTTCGCGAACAGGCAGAAAGTAATTACAATATTCCGCTTTCCAATATTGTTTACATGGGTATGGGTGAGCCGCTTTTGAATTATAGCAATGTGCTCAAATCAATTGAACACATTACCTCGCAACAAGGATTGGGCATGGCGCATAAGCGCATCACAGTTTCAACGGCTGGTGTAGCAAAGATGATTAAGAAGTTGGGTGATGATGAGGTGAAGTTTAACCTGGCGCTTTCGTTGCACGCTGCTAACGATAAAAAGCGCGACCAGATTATGCCCATCAATGAGCATAATAATCTAGAGGTACTGGAAGAAGCATTGAATTATTTCTGCCGCAAAACCGATTCGCATGTTACGTTTGAATACATTGTGTTTAATAATTTTAATGATGGGGAAACTGACGCCTTGGAACTCGCACGTTTCTGTGCTAAAATTCCTAGCAAAGTAAATCTGATTGAATACAACCCGATTGATGGCGGAGATTTTATTAATACATCGGATGACAAGCTGCAACGCTTTAAAGAAATTTTGTGGAACAAAGGAATTAATGTTACCCTCCGCAGAAGCCGTGGAAAAGATATTGATGCTGCTTGTGGTCAGCTGGCAAATAAGAGTGTGAAGCCTGTTTAACTTTGACAAAGTTTGAAACTTTGTCAAAGTTGACCAAGAACAATATCTTTGATAAACTAAACTTCACGGCATGAAAACTTTTATTTGTTGTTTATTGTTTTCAATTTGTTGTTCAATTTCGTTTGGGCAGAATTATGTTCCGTTTCCAAAGAGTAATGCGGTTTGGTATAACGCAACGGCTTGGAATAGTGGAAGTCAATCATCTTTTAATTCATATTATAATTATTTGAATGGCGATACTCTCATAAATAATATTACTTATCATAAGATCTATGAATGTAATGATTCAACAATTCCTTTTGCGTCTTTACCCCCTCCTTATATTAATTTTATCCCTTTTACAGGCGGTGGAGGTTATTTCGGAGCAATTAGAGAAGATTCAAGCAAACATGTTTTCTACATTCCGGGCTATCCAAATCCACCTGGACCTGAATATTTGTTGTATGATTTCAACCTAAATGTCGGGGATACTTTGTCTGACACTTTGTTTATTACAATGGATAACCCTAACGATACAATAACAGTTGTTTCGATTGACTCAATCTTTGATGGGCTTATTTATAGAAAGCGATTTAATTTATCTCAAACACCATTTTTTGAGCTGGTTTCTCTTATTGAAGGTATTGGCAATACAAGAGGTTTAACATATAATGTAACAACATTTGGAATGGGTGAATCGTGGGCTTCGTTGCTTTGTTTTAGTGATAGTATTCCGAAATACACAAATCTCTATTATCATTTGTGTTCATTAACAGGAATAGAGGAGAATAATGGCAATAAGAATAATTCATTCACCCTTTCTCCCAACCCAACCGCTGAAATTCTAAATCTAAAATCCGAGCAACCCATTTTATTTCCTGTGGAGTTATTTGTGATGGATCTGCAGGGAAGATTAATGAATCAAAAAGTAATTTATAACAATGATGACTTATCATTAAACGTGAAAGCATTTGCAAATGGAGCCTATTTGCTTGCAATAAAAAATAAAGAAAGTGTTTTGTATAGAGGGATGTTTTCAAAGCAATAATCATGGAGGAAAACGATCAGGACAAATCAAAAGAGAAAGAGGTAAAAGAGCCGTCAACATCATACGGTGCTACTGAAAAAAAATTATCTGAATTATTTCCGGGCATCTATATTTCAACGTTGCAGGAACAGGAAGATCAGATGAGAGAATACTCTGCCTCACTTACTCCTGTTGAACGGATGGCTTATCTGCAATATCTTATTCGTTTAACTTGGGGAGATGAATTAGACGATCCTGATAATAAATTATGGAATAAAAATATTGTTATAGATAAAAGACCTTGAGTATGCTGATTACTTTAGAAGAACATAAGGAATTTTTAATTAGACTGTTATCTGCACAAATAGAATTTATACTGATAGGCGGTTATG
>JANNXV010000185.1:0-4280 GCA_031409815.1 Bacteroidota bacterium | reverse complement strand
CACCCCATTTATTGATGTGCCAGCAGGCGTATTATTAAACATTGGAGTAGCAGGAGGAAACAGCACATCAGTAAATGACACTTTAAAAAACTTCCAGGTTACATTAGCTAACGGAGGCACATACCTTGCAGTAGCCAATGGAGTATTAAATCCTGCAAATTTTGCGGTTAACCCTGATGGAACATCCACAGCCTTCACCTTGTTTTTACAAGATCAAATGAAAGAATCAGCAACAGGAACTGATGTTGATTTTCGAGTGGTGCATGGTGCGAGCGATGCTCCTACAGTAGATGTTGTAGTAGTAGGTAATGTTTTAGTTGATAATGCAGCATACAGCAACATCACTCCATATTTATCAGTACCTCCATCAAGTTATGTACTCGATATAACTCCAGGCAATAATAATTCAGTTATTGTTGCAAGTTTTGTTGCTCCGATATCTGCTTTAGGTGGAAGATCAGCAGTTATTCTAGCTTCTGGTTTTTTAACCCCATCAACTAATCAAAATGGTGCTCCATTTGGATTAATGGCTGTATTGGCTAATGGTACAGTTATTCTGCTTCCAAATGTAACATCGGTAAATGAGACCAATGAAAATTCATCAGTGTCCTTATTTCCAAATCCTGCTGTGGATCAAATGATGCTTAATTTTAAAAGTCCACTTGTTGAAAACGCTACTGTAACAATTTTTGGTATGGCAGGACAAATCATTAAAAGTTATGCAGTTGCAAAGGGAAGTAACCAGTTTAAGGTAGATACCTCCTATTTGTCTTCTGGTATTTATTCAATCAATGTAAGAGGAGAAAATTTCTCTTCCAACCAGCGATTCGTCAGACAATAATTGGTAATTTAATTAGTGAAAGGGGTTGTCTTTAATTAGGCAGCCCCTTTTTTGTTTACTATTATTTGACAAATAATAAACAAAACATTAGTTTGTATCAATTTTATGTTTATTTTTGTCTAAGAATTAAACATAAAACATAAACAAAATGAAAACACCGGAAATGTACACAGAAGTTCAAAAGCACTATAGTATACTTAAATCCTATGCTTTTAAACTAACTAATGACAGAGATGACAGTAACGATCTTGTTCAAGATACCATTTTAAAAGCATTGTCGAATCAGGATAAATATGAATCGAACACCAACCTAAAAGGATGGCTGTTTACGATAATGAAGAATATTTTTATCAATAATTACCGTAGAGCATCCAAAAGCAAAATTTTTAATGATCCTACCGACAATCAGTTTTATCTTAATTCGTCAAAGAACTACTCTAAGAATTTAGGTGAATCAAGGGTGTTCCTGAAAGATGTTGAAAAGGCAGTTATGAACCTTGCAGAAAATCTGCGTACTCCTTTTGAAATGCGTAATTCAGGATTCAAATATGAAGAAATAGCTGAAAAGCTATCAATTCCATTGGGTACTGTAAAAATCAGAATATTCAATGCCCGCACAAAATTATCGCGTCAACTTCAAGCGTATAATTAACTAACTAGAAGTTAACACCTTCTTTTTTTTATTCTTTGTTTTTTTTACTTCCGATTTTAGCAATTTTACACGCTGATAATCTATTCAAATGGAATTCCGGAAAGAAAAGGACACAATGGGAATTGTAGAAGTTCCTGCTCATGTTTATTGGGGCGCACAAACACAACGCTCCATCGATAATTTTAAAATAGCCGAAGACATCAACAAGATGCCTAAAGAAATTATTGGTGCATTTGCTTATTTGAAAAAGGCAGCTGCACTAACTAATTTGGATGCTGGCGTTTTAGACAAAAGTAAAAGCGATTTAATAGGCCAGGTTTGTGATGAAATATTGCAAGGAAAATTAAACGATCAGTTTCCATTAGTAGTTTGGCAAACGGGCAGCGGCACACAATCTAATATGAATGTGAACGAAGTGGTTGCTTACCGTGCGCATGTTTTGAGTGGTGGAAAATTAACCGATGAGAAAAAAATTATTCATCCTAATGATGATGTAAACAAATCTCAATCATCAAACGATACTTTTCCGACTGCAATGCACATTGCAGCCTATAAAATTCTGGTAGAAACCACCATTCCCGGAATTAAAAAACTGCGTGATACACTTGCTGAAAAATCAAAAGCATTTATGAGTGTGGTGAAAATTGGCCGTACACATTTAATGGATGCAACACCACTTACATTAGGTCAGGAGATTTCTGGTTATGTTTCTCAGTTAAATCATGGAATTCGTGCGATTGAAAATACTTTATCACATCTTTCTGAACTTGCTTTAGGTGGTACCGCAGTAGGAACCGGAATTAATACACCTCCTAATTATGATGTTAGCGTTGCAAAACATATTGCGACTTTGACCAAACTTCCATTTATTACCGCTGAAAATAAATTTGAAGCATTAGCAGCACATGATGCAATTGTTGAAACACACGGTGCTTTAAAAACGGTAGCTTGTTCATTAATGAAAATTGCAAATGATATTCGGCTGTTAGCCAGCGGACCAAGATGTGGTATCGGTGAATTGCATATTCCAGATAACGAACCCGGTTCTTCCATTATGCCAGGCAAAGTAAACCCTACTCAATGCGAAGCAATGACCATGGTTGCAGCACAGGTTTTAGGTAATGATGTAGCGATCAATATAGGTGGAGCAACCGGACATTTTGAATTAAATGTTTTTAAACCAATGATGATTTATAATTTTCTGCATTCAGCAAGATTGATTGGCGATGTTTGTGTTTCGTTTAATGATAAATGCGCTGTGGGTATTGAACCTTTGCACGACAACATTAAAAACAATTTGAACAATTCTTTGATGCTGGTTACTTCTCTCAATACAAAAATTGGATATTATAAAGCGGCTGAAATTGCTCAAACTGCACATAAACAAGGCAAAACTTTAAAACAAACTGCAATTGATTTGGGCTATGTTACATCCGAACAGTTTGATGAATGGGTGAAGCCTGAAGAAATGGTAGGTAATATTAATTAGTACTAACAATTAAAGATAATCATAATGTCTGCAACAATCATCCGTAATGCAACAATAGTTAATGAAGGGCAGCTATTTTCTTCCGATGTCCTGATCGAAGATGGTTTGATTGTCAAGATTGATAAGAATATTTCTTCCAATAAAAATTATTCTGAAATAAATGCACAAGGATTACATTTATTTCCAGGTGTGATTGACGATCAGGTTCATTTTCGTGAACCAGGTTTAACACATAAAGGAGATTTATATACCGAACCAAAAGCGGCTGTTGCTGGCGGAACTACTTCCTTTATGGAAATGCCTAATACCATCCCCAATGCTTTAACGCAACAATTACTGGATGAAAAATATCAGATAGCGGCTCAAAAGTCGCTGGCTAACTTTTCATTTTTTATGGGAGCATCGAATTCAAACATCGAAGAAGTTTTAAGAACTGATGCTAGAAACGTTTGTGGTGTAAAAATATTTATGGGATCTTCTACCGGAGATATGCTGGTAGATAATGTTGATACTTTGGAAAATATTTTTTCTAAGTCGCCAATGCTAATTGCTACTCATTGCGAAGATGAAAATACGGTCAAGCATAATTTATCAATCTATAAAGAAAAGTACGGTGATGATATTCCATTAAAATTTCATTCCTTGATCAGAAGCGAGGAAGCTTGTTATAAATCATCATCGTTTGCAGTTGAACTTGCAAAAAAGTATAACACCCGTTTGCACATCCTGCACATCTCTACTGAAAAGGAAATTTCACTTTTCGATACTACTTTACCACTTGCTAAGAAGAGAATTACTGCTGAAGCTTGTATTCATCATCTTTGGTTCAGCGAAGAGGATTATGATAGGCTTGGAAATTTTATTAAATGGAACCCTGCTATTAAAAAAGCAGCTGATCGTGATGCAATTTTAAATGCAGTTCTCGATAATCATATAGATGTAATCGCCACCGATCATGCACCACATACATTTGAAGAAAAACAAAATGTATATACCAAAGCGGCTTCAGGCGGACCATTGGTTCAACATAGTTTGGTTGCTATGCTTGAGTTTTATTATAGAAAGAAAATATCGTTAGAGAAAATTGCTGAAAAAATGTCGCATGCGCCTGCGGTTTGTTTTCAAATTGAAAATAGAGGTTTTATTCGTGAGGGATATTTTGCCGATTTGGTTTTAGTGGATTTGAATAAAAACTGGAAAGTGAATAAATCGAATATTGTTGCTAAATGTGGTTGGTCACCTTTTGAAGGCATGGAATTTCATGCTTCCGTTACTCACACCATTGTTAATGGCAACTT
>JANNXV010000184.1:0-15594 GCA_031409815.1 Bacteroidota bacterium | reverse complement strand
GGTTATGCTGTAAATTATCATGGTTACAATAGATACACCAGTGATATGGATGTTTGGTTGAGACCTGATAACCAAAACCGCGACAGATTACTTGATATGCTTTGGAATGAGGGATTTCAAAATGAACTAATAGATCAACTTCGAGCATTTAATTTTTCTGAACCAATGGTTTTTCATATTGGAGAGCCACCAAAGAGAATTGATTTTCTTACTGTAATTTCAAATGTAAATTTTACAGATGCCTGGGAGCAAAAACAATTGCTCCCGCTGGAGAATGTTTTTGTACCGGTTTTGCACTTACAACACTTGATACTTTCGAAAATTGCAAACAACAGAAGCCGTGATAAAACAGATGTGGAAGAACTTCAGAAAATTGAACAGCTGAGAAAAAAAAATGGTTCGTAAAAACATATTCAATGTAATTTGCATTCCTTGTCAAACCGCTACGCATATTTAACTCGCACCGTTGTTGTGCTATCGTTGGTGAGTTTGCTCAATGATGTTTCGAGCGAATTGCTTTTTCCTATTATGCCTGTTTACCTGGCTTCCATCGGTTATTCGTTTGTGTGGATTGGTTTGCTCGAAGGAGTAGCTGAAGCCACTGCCGGAATTTCAAAAGGATATTTCGGGCAACTTTCTGATTCCAGAGGAAAACGTTTACCTTTTGTTCAGTTGGGATATGGCCTATCGGCCTTTGCAAGGTTAATACTTGCCTTTGCAAATTCCATTGCTCCGGTTTTTGCTTCGCGTGTTGCTGACCGCATTGGCAAAGGAATAAGAACTGCTTCACGTGATGCACTGCTTGCTGCTGATTCTGATAAGAAACACTTGGCAAAAGTTTTTGGCTTTCATCGTGCTTTCGATACGTTGGGTGCAGCCATTGGCCCTGCTATTGCATTAGTGTATTTACAATTTTATCCTGAAGATTATAAAGGGCTTTTTGTTTTTGCTGTTATACCAACTGCTGCTTCCGCATTGTTAACGCTTGTATTGAAGGAGAAAAGAAATGTTGACGGTTTGAAAAAAAGTGTTGTTGGTGAGGACACCAACAACGGAAAATCTAAGAAAATTGGCTTGTTTAGTTTTCTCAAATACTGGAAAGTTGCACCACTATCTTATCGCAAATTGGTAGCTGCGCTTTTTATTTTCACGTTGATGAACAGTTCAGATGTATTCTTATTGTTGGCGGTAAAAAAATTAGGATTCAGTGATATCGAAATGATAGAGGTTTATATTTTTTATAATCTGTGTTATGCGCTGTTATCATTCCCGGTTGGTTCTCTCGCAGATCGAATTGGTAAATACAAAGTGCTGATGATTGGATTAGTTTTATTTTGTGTTACTTACACTGGAATGTATTATTTACTTTCACAATCTATCACACCGCAATTGTACATTTTACTGATTCTATTTTTTATCTATTCATTATATGCTGCTTGCAGCGATGGAGTTGTAAAAGCCATTATTTCATCCACTATTGAAGACAGAGAACGCGGAACTGCTTTGGGGTTTTTCACAGGCATGAGCAGCATTTGTGCATTGATTGCAAGTGTGTGGACAGGTATTGTTTGGACACACTATAACAGCTCAACTGCTTTTTTAATTTCAGCTTTAGGTGCAGTTGTGACTGGATTGATTCTAATGAATCAGAAATTGAAAATCCTAAAATCCTAAATCCCGAAATCTTTTGATCTCAGGTATTCTTTCACATACTTGCCAATAATATCAAATTCAAGATTTACTTTTTCTCCAACTTTTAGATTTTGAAAATTGGTATGCTGATAAGTATAGGGGATAATTGCTACAGAAAATTTTCCTTGTAAAGAATTCACAACAGTTAAACTCACACCATTTACACAAATCGAACCTTTTTCAACTGTGAGATTTCCTATGCTGCTATCGTATTCAAAAGTAAAAAGCCAGCTTCCGTTTTCGTTTTTAATATCAACGCATTTTGCAGTTTGATCAACATGGCCTTGTACTAAATGTCCATCCACACGTCCGTTATATTGTAAGCAGCGTTCCAGGTTTATTTCATCACCAACTTGTAATGCTCCCAGATTTGTTTTTTTTAGTGTTTCATCAATCGCAGTTACAAAATAGGTTTCGCTGTTAACGGCAGTTACTGTTAAACACACACCGTTGTGTGCAACGCTTTGGTCTACTTTTAACTCTTGAACAAAAGGTGCGCTAATTTCAAAATGCAGATTACTTGCTTCCTGTTTTAATGAAGTGATAATTCCTGTGGTTTCAATGATTCCGCAAAACATGGGGTAAAGATAAACTTTGAAAATCTAAGTTTGAAGCTAAAGTCAACTAAAACAGAGCATTTTTATTTTCACTATTATTGCCTATCACTTCCCTTATAAACATGAAAAAATTATTTAGTCTGTTGCTGTTTACTTTATTGTTTACTCAGTATATACTAGCTCAAACCAAAACCATTTCCATTGAAGACGCAGTTTTGCGAGGTAGAACAAGTTTAGGTCCTAAAAGACTTCCACAATTAATGTGGGTAAAAGGCAGCAATGATTTTTCATTTATTGATATACGTCCAGATCAGGAAATTTTGATTCGTCAAACAGTTAATACCACAATTAAAAGGGAAATTATTTCATTACGCGATTTGAATTTTAAATTAACGCAAATTAACAGAGATACACTACAGAAATTCGCATCCATTAAATGGAAAAATCCTCAAACTTTTACGTTTACACAGAATAAAATATTGTTAGAGTATTCTGTTTTCTCGAAAGAGTTGGTTGTTAAAGATTCAGTTTTGTTGCCCGATGATGCAGAGAATATGGATGCTTCGCCAAATGAAGATTACATCGCTTACACGAAAAAATTTGATTTGTTTCTTTATCACAATCATGAGAGCAAGCAGATTTCGAATGACGGCTCTGCTGATTTGGTTTTTGGAAAGAGCGTGCATCAAAATGAGTTTGGTATTAAGAAAGGAACATACTGGTCGCCCAAAGGTAATTTACTTGCTTTTTACAGAATGAATCAAAGCATGGTAACCAACTATCCAATTGTTGATTTTACAGAAAAGCCGGCAAAAAATAATCCAATGAAATATCCTTTTGCAGGCGATAAAAGTCACGAAGTAACAGTTGGTGTTTATGATGTAAGAAGCAAGAAGACAATTTATCTTAAAACCGGTGAGCCTAAAGAACAATACCTGACCAATATTGCATGGAGCCCTGATGAGCAATACATTTTTATTGCAGTATTAAATCGCGAACAGAATCATATGTGGCTTGATCAATACGAAGCACTTACAGGAAATTTTGTAAAAACTCTTTTTGAAGAAACAGATGATAAATATGTAGAGCCATCGCACCCCATTTTATTTATTAAAGACAATCCATCACAGTTTATATGGCAAAGTAAGCGCGATGGATACAATCATTTGTATTGGTATGATATGATGGGCCACTTAGTAAAACAATTAACTAAAGGCGATTGGGATGTAACTGATATAGTAGGCTTTGATTTTAAGGGTAAGAATCTGCTTTTTATGGCCACTGCAATAAGTCCACTGCAGCGAGATTTGTTCAGTGTTAATATTGTCAATTCAAAAATTAACCGAATTACTTCAGGAGAGGGAACCCATACTGTTGCATTAGATGAAGAAGGAACTTATTGTATCGATAATTTCAGTAGCATTAATGTGCCTCGAGAAATAAGAACTATTCGAATTTCAGGTGGAACACCAAAAGTATTATTCACAGCAGAAAACCCTTTGAAGGACTATCAGCTGGGTCATACTAACTTGTTTACTTTAAAAAGCAAACTTGTTGACGATCTTTATTGTAGAATGATTACACCCATAAATTTTGATTCTACCAAAAAATATCCTGTCATCGTTTATGTGTATGGTGGCCCTGAGGTACAATTGATAACAAACACCTGGCTAGGTGGAGCGGATCTATGGTTTCAGCATCTGGCATCGAAAGGGTTTATTGTTTTCACTTTAGATAACCATGGCACCAGCAATCGCGGTAAAGCATTCGAGCAAGTAATATTTCGACAACTGGGAACGGTTGAAATGCAGGATCAGTTAACAGGAGTAGATTATTTAAAATCATTGTCCTTTGTTGATACTACACGCTTGGGGGTGCATGGCTGGAGTTATGGTGGATTTATAACGACCTCATTAATGACCCGCACTCCCGGAATTTTTAAAGTTGGGGTAGCAGGCGGCCCCGTTATCGACTGGAGTTATTATGAAATTATGTACACCGAGCGTTACATGGATACACCACAAACAAATAAGGAAGGATATGATGGGAATAATTTATTGAACTATGTGGATCAATTAAAAGGAAAACTAATGTTGATACACGATACTTCGGATGAAGCGGTGATGTGGCAACATAGCATTCGTTACCTGAAAAAAGCAATTGATAAAAATGTTCAGTTGGATTATTTTATTTATCCCGGCCATCTGCATAATGTGATTGGAAAAGACCGTGTGCATTTGCTGACAAAGATTACTAATTACTTTGTGGAAAATTTATAATTTATTTTTCAAATGAAAACCCTTGGCATCATCCCCGCCCGTTACGCTTCTACCCGTTTTCCGGGCAAACCGCTTGTGCAAATACAAGGCATGAGTATGATTGAGCGGGTGTATAAACAAGCATTGCAATCAATAAAATTGCAGGAAGTAATAGTTGCAACCGATGATGATCGTATTGCAGAGCATGTAAAAAGTTTTGCTGGAAATGTGATGTTGACAAATGTCAGTCATGCAAGCGGCACTGATCGTTGCGCAGAAGTTTTAGCTAAACAAACAACAAGTTTTGATGCAGTAATTAATATTCAAGGCGATGAACCTTTTATACAACCGGAACAAATTGATTTATTGATTTCGTGTTTTGATGATAAAGAGGTGCAGATTGCTACACTTGTAAAAAAGATAATTACTGTTGATGAATTAAAAAATCCAAACACTCCTAAAGTGGTGCTTGCACAAAATGGTGATGCAATTTATTTTTCGCGACAAGCTATTCCGTTTAAAAAGGATGTTTCGATTGATGAATGGCTTCAACACGGAACGTATTACAAGCACATTGGCATATATGGCTATAAAGCGCAAACGCTTCCAAAACTTACAGTGCTGCCACAAGGTAAATTAGAGCAAGTGGAATCATTGGAACAATTGCGCTGGTTAGAAAATAGTTATCGAATCAGAGCTAAAGTGACTAACTTAGAAACCATAGCCATTGATAGCCCCGAAGACCTTGAAAAAGCGAAAAAATATTTTTCTAAGTGATTCATTACAAGCCTTTGAAGAGATTTAAACTAAATTCGGTTGACTAAATTTTTCAATTAAAGTATATTCGCGCTCTCAATGTCGTTGCAACAACATATCAGTCATCTTTTATACCATCATGATTGCATCATTATCCCCGGTTTTGGTGGGTTTGTAGCTAATCAGCGTGCTTCTTTTTTGAATCCTGCTCATCATACCTTTTCGCCACCATCAAAAAGAATTGCTTTCAACTCCAGTTTGAGAATTAGTGATGGATTGCTGGCAAATCATATAAGTAAAGCGATGGATGTCAGCTACAAAGAGGCCACTGAATTAATTGATCATTTTGTAAAAGATTGCATGTTTACTTTAAATAATGGTGAACGTTTAATAATTGATAAAGTTGGTGTGTTGTTTTATGATGGGGAAAAAAATCTACAGTTTGTTCCAGATAATTCTGTTAATTATCTGAAAAATTCTTTTGGATTAACTACAATTCATTCACCAGCCATAAAACGTGAAGAGGATGCAAGAAGAACCATGCATCCAATAATTACCAATACTAGTTTACATCGAACACGCAAGTTAAAGAAATGGAGACTGATCGAGTTGATTCCGGCCGCAGCGGTACTTACCTGGTTAATGTTAAGTCCTCCATTACTAAATAATTTCAATCTTAATTTAGGAACTCTTAATCCTTTTGCTTCTTCTGGCATAGTTTTACATTCACCCAAAACCGATGTTTTGGAAGAGAAACATAGTTATTTTAAACAAGAGGATAATGTTTCACCTACCACATCCCAGCTAACAGTGGGAGGTGATTCTCTGCAGTCAGATCAATTGGAAGAATCAAAAACACCAGCCGAAGAATTATTGTCAACTCCGACCGCCACTAGTAATGAAGCAAGTGTAAATACCAAAATGGTTGCTAATGCTGATGTTGAAAAAGGTTTAGCAGAACCTGTTTCGACCGATGTACACGTTTCATCTATCAATAACTCACAAAAATTATCGTATGTAATTGGCGGTTGTTTTCTTGACTATAACAATGCTGTTAATTATCGAGATGAAGCATTGGCGGATGGATTTCAGGCTGCAATTATTGGTCAGAATGAAAGGGGAATGCACATGGTGAGCCTTTTTTCAAGTGCCGATAACAAACGCGCATCCAGCGAGATGGCGTTAATTAAAGAAAAATTTCAGCCACAGGCCTGGATGTGTAGGAGGTAATTTTTTTATCCGATTATTTTATCAATCTCTGCCGCCAGTTTCCAGTCTTTATCTGTAACAGTATCCCTTGCATCATGTGTGTTCAGATGTATTTCAACTTTGTTATAAACGTTGCTCCAGTTCGGGTGATGGTTCATTTTTTCAGCAGCTAATGCTACCCTCGACATAAATCCGAAAGCCTGACTAAAATTCTTGAAAGTAAATGTTCTTGAAAGTTTATTGTTTTCTTCTTTCCACATAATGTTTCGTTTTTTGTAAAGCGTAAAGTTACATGCATACATCTACTTTTAAACAATGCGATGTAGAAAAGAAATATTGTGCAGCGTATTTAAAGTGTAAAATAGTAGTTACTTAGTCATTAGGTATTATCAGCTTATCCCCTTTGGTTGACAACTCCTGATTCAAATTAATTTTAGTGGTGAATGCATAATTGCTAAGCCAAATATTCTTGACCAAAACACCTATTGATGAACATCGTCCAGCGTTACCTATCATTGTTGATTGCATTTGTTTTATTCCATTGTTCGAGCGCTATTGCTCAACAAATTGGTACAGCAGTTATAAAAGACAAACTAAGCAATAGTGATAGTGTATTAACTAGTCAACGAATGCGGCTCAACACATTAACATCAGCATGTAGTTCGCCTAAACTGATGTGTCCCGGCTATTTTGGCAATACAAGCGTGTATTATAAAACATATACATATGTTAATGAATCGCCAAGCATAGAGTGCATCAATGTGAAAATGCAGGTTGCTTGCGCTTCTCAGGTTTTTTGTTCTGCCTACCATGGAAGTTTTGACCCTGCAGATGTGTGTAACAATTATATAGCTGATTTAGGTTTTAGCATTGCTGGTGGTGGTAACGATTCAATGTCATTTGAAGTTGCATCGGGAGCACAATATTGTATTGTAATAAGCGCAATTAATTTGGGAGATACTTGCGAAGCATATGTATTAAGTATTTCGCAATTTGCAACATCATGGCACGGAAGTATTGTGGTAACAGATTCAACTCAAACACAAAGATTATATCTTGATGGAATTAGAAACACTTGTCAAAATGCAAAAGTATTATGTGCGAACACTCCAATTCAAGGTATTGTAAATCATGATTGTTATTTCTATCGAAATGAAACACCAAATGATATTTGTTTACGCACCACACTTTATCATCACTGTTCAGATTCATCAAGCACCATTACTTCGGCTGCTTATATAAATGGATATGATAGCACAAACGCATGCCTCTATCTTGCTGCCGATGCAGGTGTTCGAGATAGTACTAACGATTCGTTGTGGTACACTTTCTTAGTACCTGCAAGTAGTAATTGCATTATTGTAGTTTATTCTCAAAAGGATTCAGTTTTTTGTGATGATTACGTTGTGAAATTGGAAGCAGATTATACCGTAAATGTTGATGAATCAAATTCTAACAATTCCACCTTTCATCTTTATCCTAATCCTGTTTTAAAGGGAGAAAATTTAACAATCGAGACCGATGTTAAAGATTTTGACTTAGTTGAAGTTTATGATGTTACTTCCAGAAATGTTTTTTCAAAACAGTTATTTAATGATTTGACGAAATTGATTATTCCTACTTCAAGTTTTAATAGAGGAATTTATTTGGTAAAAGTTTCAGGTGAAAAGGAAACAATAACACGAAAAGTGATTGTTGAATAAAATAAAAAGAGATGATTATTGCTTATGCAATAATCATCTCTTTTTATTTTAGAAAAATGAAGTTAATGTTATTTAATTCGTTACTACTTTCATTTCGTTAACTAAATTAGTTGCACCTGCATATTTATCGATCACCCAAAGCACATAACGGATATCAACACAAATCGTACGCTTTAATTTTTCATCGTAGGCAATATCGCCACTCATTGCTTCCCAGTTGCCATCAAAAGCAATTCCAATCAACTCGCCTTTTGCATTTATAACCGGACTTCCAGAGTTGCCACCAGTAATATCATTGGTAGTTAAAAAATTTACTTTCAGTGTTCCATCCTCGCCATAGCGACCGTAATCTTTTTTCTTATAAAGATCAACCAAACGCTGTGGAACAACAAACTCATCATTGGTGTTATCCATTTTTTCCATAATTCCTTCAATGGTTGAATAATAATCATACTTTGCCGCATCCATTGGTACATAATCTTCAACAGAACCGTATGATAAACGCATAGTAGAGTTGGCGTCAGGATAAAACTTTTTATCTGGCATCATCTGTCTTAAGCCATCAACAAAAAAACGCATATTTTTATCTATTCGCGCTTGTGCTGCACGAATTTGAGGGCGAACATTGGTAGTGAAATGGTTATAAATATCTGTAATTGCAACGTATGCCATGTCCTTTTGTAATTTCTTTAATGAAGGTTTGGAGAGAAAGTCGTTTACTTGTTTTTCACTTGCAAACATGCTATGTTCAAACACTTCTTCAGCATATTTAGTGTAATCTCCTTTGTATTTTTTCTGAATCATTTCAAATAAAGGAGCCTGCTGATCTTTTGGCACATCTTTGTTATACATTTCCAATAATTCAGCAAAAACTTTTTGATCAGTTGCAGCATCATAATCTTTAAAGAAATCTTTTGCAGCTATCTTCAATGGTTCAGTAGCTGCTTTAATATCTTCAGGCTTAGATTCTTTATTGCTCAATGTTTTTTCGAGCGACTGATAAGTGTTTGCAAAAGGAAGTATTTCGATTCCAAAAATGGCTTCCTGCAAATAGGTGCGAGCAAGGTTTACTTTACGCATATCGTTATAAGCGTTCGTAATTTCTGAGGCAACGTTGCCATATTTTTGTTGTGTTGCAACATTGCTATTCGCCCAATTGGTTAGTTTGGTTTCTAATTCTGTTTTTTGTTCAGCAGTATTTAATCTTTTTAGACCTTTGGTGGCACCAATAAAATATTTCCAATAGTTAGCGGTTTGAGCGTATTTGGCTGTATATTTTATACGTACTTCATCACTTGCATCCATATCTTTTTTAATGGTCTCCAATTTTTTAGTACGAATTTTTACAATTGCAGGATTGGTTTGATCGATAGCCATCTTTACGCCACCAGATGTAAGATACCTTTCCGTTCTGCCGGGATATCCCATAATCATTGCAAAGTCATCTTTTTTGATGCCACCGATATTTACCGGCAACGAATGTTTTGGATGATAAGGCACATTATCTTTTGAATAATCAGCTGGTTTTCCATCAGCACCAGCATACACACGCAACATACTAAAGTCTCCGGTTTGACGGGGCCACATCCAGTTGTCGGTGTCGCCACCAAATTTACCGATAGCAGCAGGAGGAGCACCCACTAAACGCACATCTTTAAAAACTTCAAGCACGAACATATAAAACTCATTGCCATTAAAGAAACTTTTTACGTCTACTTTGTATTTACCTTTCTCACTATTTTCTTCTTTCAGTTTATCATAGGCTTTTTTTATGGTTGCACTGCGTGTTTCTTCGCTCATAGTATCGCTAAGAAGAGGTTTTATTCTTTCACCCACATCTTCCATTCGAATTAAAAAGGAGGCAGTTAAACCTTCACTGTGCAGTTCCTGATCTTTGCTCATCGCCCAAAAACCATTGGTGATATAGTCGTTTTCTACGGTACTTAAATCTTGAACTGCATCTAAACCGCAGTGGTGATTGGTCAACAATAGTCCATCATTGGAAACTACTTCTGCCGTGCAAAAGCCACCTCCTAAAACCACAATTGCATCTTTAAGTGACGAGTTGTTTACATTGTAGATTTCTTCAGCAGTGAGCTTTAAACCTTTTTTTTGCATATCGACCTCGTTCAATCGTTTTACAAACATCATAAGCCACATGCCCTCGTCAGCAAGCGATATGGCCGGAATACTAAAACCAATTGCAATTGCTAATAACCTGAAACGTTTTTTCATTTTTTAATTTATTAAAGTGATTAGAATAATATTCTCCATTTTAGAGAGGCGCAAAGAAATGCGTTTTTATGTTACCATATTTTGCGGTTCGACAAGATGGAAGTATTGGGCGATACATAGGCAAAATTGACCGATAACTTTTTTACTATTTACAAATTCTCATTAAAGCTTTAAAATTTATAATAATTAAACATCAAGTTGCGAAAATTGTCAACAACCCTAGTAGTTTTATGAATTTAACAGCAAAAAAATTCGTAATCTTACCGAGTTAAATTGAATACAGAAAGTGTTCGATTTATTGCCAGAGATTTAACTGGATTGTATTAACATAAATTATCAAGGAATGGGAAGATCGCAGGAAACAACGAGTAAGAAGGACAAAGAAAAGAAAAGACAAAAAAAGCGCAAGGAAAAGGAAGAGCGTAAGGAAGAACGTAAAACCGAAGGCAAAAGAAGTTTTGAAGATATGATTGCGTATGTGGATGAGTTTGGACAAATTTCATCAACACCACCAGATCCGCTCCAAAAAAAGAGTACCGTTAAGATTGAAGATATTAATATTGGTGTAGCCAGACGTGAAGATATTGAACCGGAACAGGGAACCAGAACCGGATCTGTTTCATTTTTTAATGATGCTAAAGGCTATGGGTTTATTAAAGATATTGCTACACAAGAAAGTTTCTTTGTACATCAAACCGGACTTATTGATGCAATTAAAGAAAACGATAAAGTAACTTTTGAAGTGGAAATGGGAATGAAAGGACCGAATGCTAAAGATGTTAAATTGGTAAAATAATCTTTTTCGATTTATTAAAAAACTACTTTTCGCATGACTCGAGCTAAAAATCTTGGTCTGGCAATTAAATCGAATTGGATAGCAAAGGAATTAAGAAAAGCTATTGATAGAAGGCGTGTCAATAGAGCAAGGAAGAAAGCCAATAGAAAAGCTAAACGCCAACAATTGATTTATATGTTACGTGAGAAGGCTGGCGATTTTATGAAAGCTGCATTTGAACCTAAAACTTCGCGTAATTTAAAAAGAAGGAAAAAAAAATTAGAAGGAAAGTCAAGTTTAAAATAAATAATAGTAAGATTCGGCTGTTTTTTCTTTAGCTGTTTACCCAACCACCCCTAATTCTTACTCTTTATCCCAAAAATCAACCGTCTGCCACAATTAGTTTACAAATTAAATATTGACCTATAGATTTGCCCGGACTTAAAAGCAAATCATATGAATAGTTTTCTACATTATCTTTTAATAACACACATCGCAGCCGGATCTTTGGCTCTGCTTTCAGGTCCCATTGCAATGCTGAATCAAAATGGGAATAATATTCACCGCAAGGCAGGTAATATATTTTTTTATGCGATGACTATTGTTTTTGTTTCAGCCGTTATCCTATCTATTGCAAAATCAAATGTATTTCTCTTAATCATTGCGGTTTTCAGTTACCAACTTATTTCGGTAGCCATGCGGGCATTGCATTTAAGGAAATTACATCTCGATCAAAAACCCGCTGTAATTGATTGGTTCATCAGCATCGTTGCCGGATTGTTTAATATCAGTTTGGTGATTTGGGCTTTGTGGCAGTTAATTATTCTGAAAAATAGTTTTGGCTATGCGGCATTAACCTTTGGAGTTTTTGGAATTCGATTTGCCTATGTTGATGTAAGTCGTTTTATTAAAAAACCGGAAACTAAAAATCATTGGCTTTTTCTGCATATTGGAGGTATGATAGGCGGTTATATTGCAACATCAACCGCTTTTCTGGTAAATGTGGTTCATTGCGATTACCCTGTGTTGTTGTGGCTAACCCCTGTTAGTTTGTTGTACCCGTTTTTGGTCTTCACCAACCGTAAGTTCAAGAAGAAGCTAAACAACGGAGAAAAAGAAGTGGCTGAATATGCTACGGTAAAAATCTGATTTTATCTAACTATTACCAGCCAATAGCAGCTGACTAGCTTTCTATTTCTCTCCGGTTCCTATTTCGAAAATATCTTTAGAAATGGAGTAGCTAAGATTCTTGAAATAATAAAGCCCGCCCCAGTTGTAAAGCACTTTACGATAAATGACGGCATTCTGTCCTTCATTTAACTTGATGGTTGTGATAGTGCGGTTAGGTTCAATAGTCAACTCTTTTGTTTTAGTAGTTAAAGATTCAGGAGTAACTTCTGGTAATTTTCCTCCATCATCACCTGCAGTAGGGGAGACTGTGTTTATCGCAGAAAAATCTGCAACAGATTCTAGCATTTCCTTTGGCTTAACATCATAATTATCTACACCTGAAAGAGTTCTCATCCCGTCCTGTCCGGCATCTGTATTTAAACTGCCCTCCATTTTATCAGTACCTTTAGCACTTGACGTTGTTAAATTCCCTTCATCGCTACCGTTAACACCATTTACAAGAGGTGTATCATTTCCTTCATTCACAGCGGGTGAATTGGAAGGGTCTGTTCCCCCGTTCAAAATGGCAGTTTCAACCGGATCTTCTGATGGAAAAATCTGATACGAGGTATCAACTTTTGAGGAATTAACTCCATTAAGTGACTTAGCTCCGCTAATTTTAGGAAATTGAGCAAATCGTTCAGACGAACTTGACTTAATTTCAAATCCATCCGCTGGTAATTCTCCTGCACTAATTAATCTTCTTTCTTCAATAGCTCGACTTTCAAGTTCTTGCTCAGTGTTTTGCAGTTTTGATAAAATTGATTTTGTATAGTCAACGTCATAATCAAAATCATCTATTATGCTATTAAATTGAATTTTGGCAACAGGTTGGTTATAGACCACAGTATTTATACCCTCATATTGTTTAAACAACTTAACGCCAATTTTATAGGGTTCGAATAATTGCAATTGCCGCTGTGGATTTACAGTGGTGTTTACTTCAATTTTCTTAGTGATATAGCTTGGTTTGCTAAACGATAAAATGTACGAATTATTAAAATCCAACTTAATTCTTAAAAAGCTTTTTCCGGAAATAGATTCCAGCACTACTCCGTTTTTTGAAATACTAACACTACAATTTTTAAAGTCGCCATTTTCAATGGAAAGCTCTACAGGTAACGATAACTTATCTCCAAATGCTACGGATGCATGAAAAAAAAGCAAAGCCATTGTAAGCCAAATAATAGTTCTGCTTTTAGTGCCCATCGTTACTTACAAAGGTAGTAGAAAATGGTTCTTGAAAGTAATCAAATTTATTTATTTGGGCTTTGGCTTAAAACAGCTATTTTCGCACCCCTTAAAAAAACATAGTATGGAACATTTTGAATACCTAGTACCTGCCGTTGGCATTTTGGCATTATTATACACGCTTTACCTCGCAACGTGGGTATCAAAGCAAGAAGTTGGAACAGAGAGAATGAAAACCATTGCAGGTTATATTGCGGATGGTGCTATGGCTTTCCTAAAAGCAGAATATAAAGTACTAACAGTATATGTGATAATAGCCTCGCTTTGTTTAGGTTACTTAAGCACCACTTCCGATCGTTCACATCCTATTATTGTAGCTGCATTTATCATGGGAGCTATCTTTTCTTGCTTAGCAGGATTTATCGGGATGAAAATTGCTACAAAAGCCAATGTACGAACAGCTCATGCAGCACGCACCAGTTTATCTCAGGCATTAAAGGTTTCATTTACCGGAGGCTCAGTAATGGGTTTGGGTGTTGCAGGTTTAGCAGTGTTGGGATTAGGTTCACTTTTTATCATTTTCAAATCCATGTTTGTTGGGGCAGATGTTAACGGTGCAGAAATGGAAAGGGCATTAGAAGTATTAATGGGCTTTTCATTGGGTGCCGAAAGTATTGCCCTGTTTGCACGTGTAGGTGGAGGTATATATACTAAAGCTGCAGATGTAGGTGCAGATCTTGTGGGTAAAGTGGAAGCCGGAATTCCTGAAGATGATCCACGTAATCCAGCAACAATTGCCGATAATGTGGGAGATAATGTGGGTGATGTAGCTGGTATGGGTGCCGATTTATTTGGCTCCTATGTAGCCACTGTATTAGCAACTATGGTTTTAGGAAGAGAAATTCATTCGGTGGATAATTTCGGTGGAATTGCACCAATATTATTACCAATGGCAATTGCAGGTGTTGGATTATTATTCTCTATTGTTGGAACCTGGTTTGTGAAAGTAAAAGATGGTGGCAATGTTCAAACAGCATTGAATATAGGTAACTGGATGTCAATTATTCTAACAGCAATCGCTTCTTATTTTCTAATTACCTGGATGTTGCCCGATGGCACTATGAGTATGAGTCGCTTAAATTCCATACCATTTACTTCTCAGGATGTGTTTTTTGCAGTGGTTACTGGGTTAGTAGTTGGTGCCTTGATGAGTATGGTAACAGAATATTATTGTGCGATGGGACGCAGACCGGTTTTGTCGATTGTAAAAAGTTCTGGAACCGGACATGCTACTAATATTATTGGCGGTTTGGCAATGGGAATGGAAAGTACCATGTTGCCTGTTATCATTCTGGCTGTTGGTATCGTAGTGTCTTACTCTTTTGCTGGTTTGTATGGAGTAAGTATTGCAGCTGCCGGAATGATGGCAACAACAGCAATGCAATTAGCAATTGATGCTTTCGGTCCAATTGCTGATAATGCAGGTGGAATTGCTGAGATGAGCGAATTGCCAAAAGAAGTACGTGAGAAAACAGATATTTTGGATGCTGTTGGTAATACCACTGCAGCAACAGGTAAAGGATTTGCAATCGCATCAGCAGCTTTAACATCATTAGCTTTATTTGCAGCATTTGTTGGAACTTCCAAAATAGAAAGTATTGATTTATATAAAGCTCCTGTACTGGCCGGCTTATTTGTTGGTGGTATGATTCCATATATCTTTTCATCGCTTGCGATTAATGCCGTAGGTAGAGCAGCCATGGCCATGGTAGAAGAAGTTAGAAGACAATTCAGAGAGATAAAAGGGATTATGGAAGGAACCGGAAAACCTGAATATGAAAAATGTGTAGCTATTTCAACACAAGCAGCTTTACGCGAAATGATTTTGCCGGGTGCAATTGCTTTGATAGTTCCTTTATTAGTTGGATTCGGATTAAAAGGTGTTTTTCCTGATACCCGTTCAGCTGAAATTTTGGGTGGTGTATTAGCCGGTGTAACTGTAAGCGGTGTTTTGATGGCATTGTTTCAAAGCAACGCTGGTGGTGCAT
>JANNXV010000183.1:0-44678 GCA_031409815.1 Bacteroidota bacterium | reverse complement strand
AGATGCAACAATTGGGCTGCCGGCTGCTGGCGTTACATCAAGTGTGTAGCTTGCCGGTGGCACTGTAATATAAGGTGTAATTGCTCCATAAGATGCATTGTCAACTAAGGTAGCCACATTACGTGCAATCACATCTACTGTTGGAGCATCGCTTGCTCCATGTATGGCACGAAAATCTACTCCTGTACTTGTTGCCGATTCTCTCATCATGTCTTGTAAAAACAAGGTGAAAGCTGTGGATGTTCCATCAGGGTTAACCGCAAAATTTGCAGGGTTTAATACCCCATTCGCTACAGCCAGATATTTTTCGCCTGACATTAGTGTTACCTGAAAGTTTTTGATTGTGTCGTTAACTGATGTACTGTTGCCTGGAGCAACACCAATATTTAACAAGGCCCCTGCAGGCAAAGTAAGAAATGGTGTAGCTGTTCTAAATGCAAAATCATCTAATGCAATAGCTCCGTTAACATATACATCAACTGTGGATGCAGCAGGGTCAGCTGAGTTGTGAATCACCTGCAATTGGGCTGTTTGAGCAGCAGCAAATTCTATTCTGCCTATAATTAGGCACGCAAATAGTGTAATTGGTAAAATAATCTTCTTTTTCATTTTGTTTAATGTTTTAGTTTAAATGTTAAACAAGAAAAATTATAAAAAGTTTTGGCTTCTTAAAAAGTTTTGTTAAAAAATTGTAAAAACGAAAATTTAGGTTTGCTTCAATAATTGAAAAGCAAAAGAAACCATTTGCTAAAGGTGCTCTAATAATTCGTCAACAGAATCAACCTTGAAAAGATTTTTATAGTTTATGGAATGAAAACTGGCTAAAGCCTTTCCTACTACCAAAATTTTAGTTCCTGAAAAGGTCTTAAAGAGAAAATCAAAAAGTTGTTTGACATAATTTCGGTTCGAGATATATGTTAGCGATGTTACAATAAAATCTGGCTCATAAGCTTCTACAACAGGTGTTATAAGCTGGTAAGGAGTGTTAGTTCCAAGATAAAGTGTTTGATGTCCTTTTGAACGAATGATATATTTTGCAAACAATAAACCAATCTCATGAACCTCATGTTCCGGTAAAAAGAGCAAAAATTTCTTTGGATTTTCAATAACTCGGCCATTGCCAATCGCATCAATAGCAATAATCAATTTATTGCGAATAATGTTGGTAATGATATGCTCATAAACCGGATTAAGTGTGCCTGATTGCCATAATACGCCTATATGATTTAGAAATGGAAAAATAAGTTCAGTCATTGTTGCTTCTACCCCTTTATCAATAAAGGAAAGTGAGATAATCTTCTCAAATGCTACTTTATCAAGATTTATCATGTGACCAACTAAAGCATGCACTTGATAGTTTATATCGTTTGATGACTTACTTTTTTCTTCAACCAGTTTTGTTATTTCTTCAGCTGAAAAATTTTGAAGTTTTGAAATTTTATAACCCTCTTTATTTAGAAAAGAAAAATTTAAAAGCAGCTTTAAATCTTCATTATTGTAATATCGGATATTGGTTTCGGTGCGTCTTGGCTTCAAAAAATCATATCGAGTTTCCCATATTCTTAGTGTATGGGCTTTGATACCAGTTATTGTTTCAACATCCTTTATAGTAAATCTATTCATGGTTTGATAACAAACTAACTGCCTTTTTGTTTAATACAAAGAAAAATAAAATAAACAACAACCTAGTGGCTATAAAATAGTTAGTATCCTTTCTATGGGTCTACCTATAATAGCTTTGCCATCTTTAACAACAATTGGCCGTTCAATAAGTATCGGGTTTTGATTTAAAATTTTAATCCACCCTGAGTTAGTGATCTTTTGGTGAGCATATTTTTCTTTGTACAGGGGTTCTTTTTTGCGCACTAACTGCTCTGCCTTCATCCCCAGCATTTTCAGAATTTCTTTGATTTCTTTTTGTGTGGGTGTTTCAATCAGATATTCAATGGTTTCGATAGGCTCCTTGGTATTCTCCTTCATCAACTTTAATGCGGTTTGACAAGTAGCACAATTGGGTTTAAAATATACTTTGAGCATCTTACTTTTTCTGTTTACACTTTTTCACCGTACTCCATCAAATAGGCCTTCATAAATTCGTTCAAATCACCATCCATGACAGCCTGCACATTGGATGTTTCATAATCCGTTCTCAAATCTTTCACCATTTTATAAGGATGAAAAACATAGCTGCGAATTTGAGAACCCCATTCAATTTTTTTCTTGCCTGCTTCGGTGGCTGCTTTTATTTCGTTGCGTTTGCGGAGTTCCAGTTCATATAATTGCGACTTCAGCATTTTCATTGCTAAGTCGCGATTGGCATGTTGTGAACGTTCTACCTGGCAAACCACCACAATTCCGGTTGGTAAATGTTTTAATTGAACTTTAGTTTCTACCTTGTTTACATTTTGCCCCCCTGCCCCTCCCGAACGCGAAGTGATTATCTCAATATCAGCATCCTTCACTTCTATTTGAATACTATCATCCACAATTGGATAGGCATACACTGAGGCAAAAGAAGTATGCCTTTTAGCATTGGAATCAAAAGGTGAAATGCGCACCAAACGATGTACACCGTTTTCGCTTTTCAAATATCCGAAAGCAAAATCGCCTTCAAACTCAAGTGTAGCTGATTTAATTCCTGCCACATCACCATCTTGTTTATCTACTTCGCGCACTTTGTATCCGTAACGTTCGCCCCAGCGGATGTACATACGCATTAGCATTTCTGCCCAATCACAACTTTCCGTTCCACCAGCCCCAGAGTTTATCGTAACCACTGCACCAAATGAATCTTCTTCACCACTAAGCATGTTTTTAAACTCGAGGTCTTCGAGCAGTTTTATAGTTGCTTTTTCATGAGCATCTACTTCTTGCTCTTCGGCTTCACCGGCTTTGTAAAATTCAAAAAGCACAGAGAGGTCATCAACAGAAGTTTTAACCTGCATATAAGCAGATGTCCAATTTTTTTTAAGCTTAATGTTTTTGAGAATGGTTTCAGCCCGCTTGGGTTCCTTCCAAAAATCGGGAGCATGTGTGAGTTGCTCCTCTTGTGCTATCTGTTGTAATTTATCGTCAACGTCAAAGATGCCTCCTCAGAACATCAGCACGGTCTTGTAATTCTTTTAGCTGTTCTATAATCATAATGGGCGCGAAGATAATTTTTATGTGATTAGGTGATGAAGTAAAATTTACATAGTGGAATTCGCTCTTCTTACTGAGAAATTATTTCCGTATTTAATCGGCTATAATCGCTTATTAACGTATCTATCCGTAAATGCTCCGACTATCCGAAAAGCCTCACCTCATCTTTGCAGCGTCAAAATCAGACAAACAAAAAATTTCAAACAAATTAGTTAAACAATCAAAAAACAAAAATCATGAACTCATTAAGAAACAGCGTAAGGCTAATCGGAAACTTAGGTGCAGCACCTGAAGTAAAAAATCTTGACAAAGGAAACAAAGTAGCAAAGCTTGCACTTGCCACCAACGAATCCTACACGAATCAAAAAGGTGAAAAAGTAACTGAAACCTACTGGCACAACTTAGTTGCCTGGGGAAAAACTGCTGAGATTGCAGAAAAATTTCTGAACAAAGGAAGCGAAGTGGCTATTGAAGGCAAACTAACCAATCACAGCTATACTGATAAAGATGGTATTAAAAAATACGTGACTGAAGTGTTGGTAAACGAAATTTTATTGCTTGATAAAAAGAGTCAATAAACGATATAACCAGTGTGTACTTATAAGTCATAATGGAACACGGACGACACGGATTTAACGGGTATTCACAGATATTAAATCATCGATAAACAGTCGCATCCGTTTCATCTGTGTTCCATTGTTTGCTATGCTTGGAATATTAAGGACAGACACTAATTAATCTCAAACCTATAAAACACATTCAACTATGACTACGCTTGAAACCTTGAAAAAATATTTTGGCTTTGACAGCTTCCGTCCTTTGCAGGAAGAAGTGATTGAATCACTGATGCAAAATAAAGATTCACTATTGCTTATGCCAACCGGTGGAGGTAAATCTTTATGCTTTCAATTACCTGCATTGATGAAAGCAGGAACAGCAATAGTGGTGTCTCCATTAATCGCTTTAATGAAAGATCAGGTGGGAGCATTAAGAGCAAACGGAATTGAAGCAGCGTTTTTAAATTCATCCTTGTCGGCAACAGAAACGGAATTGGTTAAAGAAAAATCGCGCAACGGGAAATTAAAATTGCTTTACATGGCACCCGAAACCATCATGCGCTTGAAGGATTCTCTACTTAAAGAAATTACGGTTTCGATGGTAGCTATTGATGAAGGACATTGCATCAGTTCATGGGGTCATGATTTCAGACCGGAATATTTACAAATGAATTTTCTTCGTGATTTATTTTCTACTGTTCCGTTTATTGCGCTCACGGCAACAGCCGATAAAGTAACACGCAAGGATATTATGAGCAGAATGAATCTGATAAATCCACAAGTTTATATTTCGTCATTCGACCGTCCTAACCTGAACCTTAATGTGAGACGCGGTGTGTTGGCTGCAAATAAAATGTTTGAGATTTCAACCTTGGTTAACAAGTACAAAAATGATTCAGGAATTATTTATTGCCTCTCGAAAAGAGCGACTGAAGAAGTAACCGAAAAATTAAAAGCAACCGGAATCAACTGTGCATTTTATCATGCAGGAATGGAATCGCAACATCGTTCTAAAGTTCAGGATGCTTTTATTAAAGATGATATTAAAGTAATTGTTGCTACCATAGCTTTTGGGATGGGCATTGATAAATCCAATGTGCGTTATGTGATTCATTACAATCTCCCCAAAAATATTGAGAGCTATTATCAGGAAATCGGGCGAGCTGGGCGTGATGGATTGCCATCTGAAACTGTACTTTATTATACGTTTGGAGATATAAAAATACTGCGAGAATTTGCTGTCAACAGCGGCAACAAAGATTTGAATCTTGAAAAATTAAAATTTGTGCAGGAGTTTGCCGAAGCACGCATTTGCCGTAGAAAAATATTGTTGAATTATTTTTCAGAGACGATTACTGATAATTGTGGCAATTGTGATGTGTGTAAAAATCCACCAAAGTATCATGACGGAACGCTAATTGCACAAAAAGCTTTATCGGCAATGTTGCGAACGGATGAACAGATTGGTTTCAATATGTTGATTAATATTTTGCGTGGTTCACAAAGTGCGGATGTTTATGAGAGAGGGTATAATAAAATAAAAACTTATGGAGCAGGAGCTGATATTTCTTTCGAACACTGGCAATCGTATTTGTTGCAGATGTTACAACTTGGACTAATTGAAATGGCTTACGATGAAAACTACTCTTTAAAAGTAACCGGTTTTGGCAAAATGATTTTGGCAAACAAATCAAACATCCATTTTGCACAGCCTGAAATGCGTGAACGCAAGTCCAAAAAGGAAAAAACAAGAATACCGGTTGTTCAAGCCTGTGTTGAAAACACAAATGCTAAAATGCTATTTGAAGAATTACGTAAATTAAGAAAGCTGATTGCCGATAGCGAAGGCCTGGCACCATTCATTATTTTTCATGACAGCACTTTGGTTGCGATGACTAAAGCTCTTCCACAAAACAAAGAAGAGATGTTAAATATATCAGGAGTATCTCAAAACAAAATGGAGAAGTATGGAAAAGAGTTTTTAAACATCATCAAAAATATTCCTGTACCAACAGTTCACTATACAACCGTTGCATCCAGTCCACTATCTGATAATCAGCTAAAAACTTACGTTGATGAAATGAAAGCAAAAGGTGCTCGGTTGTCGCATCATATACTTGGCAAAGTCTTATTGGGAAGTGATGGAACCTCCATCGAAGAAAATGAAAAAACACTGTCGTTTTACGGGAGCTTAAAGGGAGTTGTAAAGTTTAATGCAATTCGTCCGCAATTGGCTGAGTACTTTAAAAAACATATTTACAGCGAAGTAGAAAACAAGATTCACGAGTTTTTCTCAAAACCAGTTTACAATAATCTGAGTCCAACTAAGCGCGAAGATTTGTTGAGTGCCGTATCAAAACTTCCAATGGAACGAACCACAGAGTCATTTAATAATCCAAACATTGTGGAGCTAAGAAAAACTTATCCGCGATCACACGAACCCTGGAACGATAAAGAAATTTTATTTTTCAACAAAACCATTGAACACACCAACGATATTGACTTTCTATCGCTTGCTTTTCAGCGGAGCCCTAATTCCATGCAGGCAGCTTATAAGAACAGGGTTAAAGAATTGGTTGGTTCGGGTGAATAAAAATCATGGTGGTGTATCTACTGAAATCATAACAGATTTACTAACAACATTGTTACTAACAAAGTAGTTAGTAACAATGTTGTTAGTAATTATTCAAATGCCTATCTTTGGATAAAATTTAAAAACTATGCAAGCAACTGATGAATCACCATTCAACTTCGGGCATCCGGCAGAAGGCTTATTGTTTATCAACAGAATAGGAGAAAGAAAAAGATTGGCTGCAAATATTTCAGGACATATTAATACAATATTGATATCGCCCAGAAGATGGGGCAAAACATCATTGGTTTATCAGGCAGCCAATGATTTGCAGAACCGCAAGTTGGTATTTTGCTTCATTGATGCTTTTAACATACGAACAGAAGAACGGTTTTACAGCGAACTGGCAAGGCAATTGATTAAATGCACTTCCAATAAAATGGAAGAATGGATGAAAAACACACAACAGTTCCTGTCACGCATTACGCCTCGATTTACTGTTTCAATGGATAAGGAAGCCGATTTTCATCTTGACCTTGATGTAAAAGATGTTAAAAAATCATCAAACGATATATTGAACCTTGCGGAGAAAATTGCAAAGGAGAAGAACATACGGATAGTGGTTTGCATTGATGAGTTTCAGAACATCGAATACTTTGACGACCCACTTGCTTTTCAAAAACAATTACGCACTCAATGGCAACATCACAGTAACGTTACTTATATATTGTATGGCAGCAAACGAAGTATGCTGATGCAATTGTTCGAAAAGCAAAGCATGCCTTTCTATCGTTTTGGGGATGTTATGTATATCGAGAAAATTGCGAAGGAACACTGGATTGAATTTCTCACAACTCGATTTCAGAAAACAAAGAAAAAAATATCGAAGGAACTCTCGGCAAGAATTGCAGACACTGTTCAATGTCATCCTTACTATGTTCAACAACTTGCACATATTGTTTGGCACAATACACACAAGGAAGTTACCGAAACAATTTATAATAAGTCAGTGGACGATTTGCTGAGCGGAAACCTCATCACGTTTCAAAAGGACTTTGACAGCCTTAGCAATACACAAGTAAATTTGGTACAAGCTGTAAGCAAAGGGAATATTTCTAACTTAACGCGGGCAGAAGTAGTAAAGGGTTTTAATTTAGGTTCTTCGGCAAATGTTATCAGGATGATTAAAGCCTTGGAGAAAAAGGAAATCGTGGAACAGATTAACAAACAAATTGTTTTTTTGGACCCGGTGTTTGAGCTTTGGTTGAAAAAGATATTCCCTTAAACTCCTCTCACAACCTCCCAAACCAATTCCGGTTCAAAGCCTTTGGAAATTAGGTGCTGTGCAATTTTATAATTTTTCTTCAAGGGATTTTTTTCTGTTATTTTTTTGGAATAGGCTGCTATCTCCTTTTCTAAAGTCTTTTGGTAATCACGCTGATTGATTTCTTTCAATGCTTTGTTGATGCAGTATTCAGAAACCATTTTTTGTCGCAATGCCAATTTGATTTTTATTTTTCCCCATTGTTTAATCCTGAATTTTCCTCCTGCATAAGTTACGGCAAACCGTTCTTCATTTATAAAGCCTTCGGTTACTAATTGTGAAATGATTGGTTCTACCTCCTTTTTATGCAAACCCAAATCATATAATTTGTCGCGCACTTCCTGCTGGCTGCGTTCCTGATAGGCGCAATACTTGTAAGCTTTTTTTAAAGCTTCTTGTGGTGTATGAATTTTCTTTTTCTGTTCTTCTTCCATTATGTTAATTCTGCAACTTTAGCTCTTAACCAGTTTATATCAGCTATCTCTATTTTATTCTTAATGGCTTCATTAATTGAATCAACCTTTTGATGACCTCCAGATTTAATTCTTGCCAATGTTTTAACATGATTAATGAGGTTGATATAAATAGTTCGTTGATATTCTGAAATTAATTTTGATCGTTTTAAATAAACTCGCATAGTAGTTATGAGCGAAAATAGTGGTTCGATATCATCCATCTCATAATAAATTTTGAGCAGCAACGATTTAGAATCTAAATGGTAATAGATATCGGTAAACTCCACTGTTCGCATTACACGCAATGCCTCACGATATTGTTTGCGTGCATAATGAACTCGGGCAAGATTATAGCTCACTGCGTTTTTCCTTAATTCCTTGTTGATCTTGCCTGAATACTTTGTAATAAACTTCTCCGTCCATTCAATTTCATCCAAACGCAAAGCGAGGGTTACGATGTTTTTGAAATGAGAATGCTCGATAAATCCTTGCTCCAAAATAATCTCGTTTTCAAGCATTACTTTATAAGTATTAAAAAGCTCACGCAGGTATTCGTTATGACCCTTGTTGATTTTTCGAATACAATAATTCTGAACAAAAACATAAATATCTCTTAGCTCACTAACAGCAATTGCTTTTTGATGTTTTGCAATTAATGTTTTTAATTGTTTGTAATGCTTGTCATTTTTATCATCCGATAAAGATTTTAAGATTTTGAAATAAATTGCAATGAGTGGAATATTGTCAAGATTGTTTTTCTCTAAATACTCAACAATGTATTCCATCATAGGAACTTTGAATTCTGTTTGCAAAACATTCTGACGGTTTAAAATTTCGCAACAGTATTTTAACTTGTTGACCAAGTAATAAATATCAAGATTGTCTGATAAACTTTGAAGATTGGTATCACTTGAACGATTATCGCCTGACAAAGTAAACTCATACGATAACTCTTCATAGCCCAACTGACGTTTGTAATATTTTACATCCTGGTGTGCAGATTGTTTTTGTGTTTTATTTGCAACAAACAAATGTTGCGTGAAATATTTATCCAGTTTCTTTTCTCTTAATCCGTGCAACAAAAATTTCTTCTGATAAAATGATTTTTCATAATAAACGTTGTACGCCAAAAAATCTTCAAGCAAGATGGTTAAATCCGTCATCACATAACGCAACTGCTGATGATTGAAACGGGAGTTACCAAATAGTTTTTTGAATAAGTAATTTTCCTCTGTTTGTTCCGGTTTAAATTCAGGGTGAGACCGGATAAGCAATTGCAACAGCTTTGAAACATGCTCATTCACATTAAAAAAAGGAGAAGCCACATATTTTTCAAACGATTTTAGTTCCCAAACTCTGAGGCTTTTGAGTAATTCAACAAGTTTTTTTTGTTTCATGCAAATACTTTAAAGTAAAGTAATCCGATAAAAGTACAATATTATTTGTTGCCTAAAACCTCGCAGATGGTTCGACTTCGCTCACCATGACCTACACACTTCGCTCATATTTACTTTATATAAAATACATAATTAGTGGTCAACCTGAGCGAAGTCGAAGACCAACAATTACAACCATATTCAACAATAAAACAATTAAAACTATTCCGATAAACCTCATTTTATGTTTTTGCATCGTGGATTGTAAACCCTTTCATTTGTATCGTGAAAGAATGCCTTTTAATTAAACACCTTAAATTTATACTCTTATGAAAAAGTATTACTCCCTTCAAAAACTATTGGCATTGTTGGCTCTGTTTTTTATTTCGATGGAAAGCAAAGCACAATTCGTAACCATTCCTGACCCTGTTTTTGTGTCGTATCTGCAAACCGTTTTCCCGTCAGCAATGTCGGGTAACCAAATGGACACTACCAGCCTTTCGATTACACAATATGGAGGTGATATTGATGTTCATGGAATAGGGATTGCAGATTTAACAGGTATAGAGTATTTCGACCGGCTAACAAGCCTTAGATGTCAGATGAACCAGCTTTCATTTTTGCCTCCTTTGCCAAACACTATCAACCTCCTTTATTGCGGTTCTAACAATTTAATCAGTCTTGGCAATTTACCTGATTCATTAGTTGAGATTATTTGCGACACCAATCAATTGACCTCATTACCGGTGCTTCCTTCAAGATTGGGCTATCTGCTCTGTGCTGGTAATCAATTGACATCGTTACCTCCACTTCCTTCACAACTTTGGTTTCTTAATGCAATGGGTAACCAAATTACTTGTTTGCCTGTATTACCAAATTCGCTCAACTATTTATTATTGGTTGGCAACCCTGTAAACTGTTTACCAAATATTCCTAACAATGGAAATTTCAGTTCTGATATCGGTACCACTCTTTGCAACGGATTTTTCACATCTGGTCTAAATCAAACACCAATATCTTGCTTTGGTTTTTGTGATGGAGAATTAGTGGCTGCAACTATTTCAAGCACCGCTTTCGATTATATATGGAGTAATGGATTCAGCGATTTAAATAATGCTGGAGGAGTTTCCAGTATCACCGCATTATGTGCAGGCTATTATTCTGTAACAATAACTCCCACAGGTGGAGGATGTGTTAGACAACTTTCATCTACTTTGTCTCAACCGATACAATCACAGTTGGGTCAACCTTCCATAAATGGCATGAGTTGTTTGGATGATTCAACCTGGGTGTACTATCCAGGCAATCCTCCTTACACATTTCAATGGAGCAATGGAGCAGTTGGCGATAGTGTTTATTTACCTGCTGGCAATTATTCTGTTTCTGTTACAGGTGTTCCAACTTGTGCTTTATTACCAGCATCATTTACTGTTGCAGCAACAACTATTACAGTAAGTTTAATTGCTACAAATGTTACATGCAACTTACAACATAATGGAAGTATAACTGTAAATGTTACTGGCGGAAGTGGTCCATATAATTTTGGATTAAACGGTTCCTTTTGGCAACCAATCAATGTTTATAACAATTTAGCTCCAGGCACCTATACTGTTTCGGTAACTGATGCAAATGGATGTGTTGGATCTGCGATTGTTACTATTACCGAACCACCACCATTAACGTTTGGCAATATTCTAAGCAACTATTTAGTCTGCAACGCCAACCCTGTTAATATATGTTATTCTGGATCAGGTGGCACACCAGGCTATACTTATCTGTGGAGTGACGGGTCTGTTATGAATTGTATTTCAGCATTACCCGGTCTTTATACAATAACTGTGGTAGATGCCAATGGATGTAGCATTTCTTCAATCACTTCTGTAACTTACACTCCGGGCTGGCAGTTTGTTTCTTTAGATAATATCACACTCCCAACTTGTGGTATGTGTGATGGGGTTGCGACAGCTGTAATGATAAATACGGTAGCAGCAACTTACCAATGGATACCAGGTAATTTTACTGGCATTACTAATCCTCAATTGTGTGACAACACCGATTACATGTTAATTGCTGTGGATACTGGTGGTTGTGTGGATACTTTAAATTTTAGTTTATCATGTCATTCAGTTTGGCCTGGTGATGCAAACAATGACGGGCAAGCCGACAACACCGATTTACTTGCGATAGGTATTGGTTATGGTGTGATGGGTGATATAAGACCAAATGCCACTATTAACTGGCAAGGCGAAATTGGTTTTGACTGGGCCGATTCACTTGCATCAGGAACTAACTATAAACATGTTGATTGCAATGGTGATGGAGTAATTGCGGACGATGATACGATTGCAATCATTCAAAACTTCGGTCTTACACATGCCTTACATCCGGCAACAATAACTGCATTGCCAGCAGATCCTCCGTTGTATTTTGATATTCAAATCGACTCTACTAATATTGATACTATTTTACAAATACCAATTATGTTGGGTACAGCTGCAATTCCAGCAGATAGTATTTATGGAATTGCTTTTACAGTGAGTTACGATACTGCTTTGGTAAAAGCAGATTCATTGACCATTGATTTCATTAATTGCTGGATGAATAGTGCAACAGGTCATACAATTGGAATTGGCATTAACGATCCATTGAATGGAAAATTATATGCTGCAGTTACACGAACATCGCACACAGACACTTCCGGCTTTGGAGAACTTGGAAGACTAGGTGTTGTAACGGTAGATAATATTTCAGCAAGGATGTCGAGTTTAAGAAGCGATACGTTGATTTTTAGTTTGAGTGATGTTGTGCTGATAACACATGACGAACAATACAAGACAGTGAATATCATTAATGATACGCTAATCCTGAA
This sequence comes from Bacteroidota bacterium, assembly GCA_031409815.1. Classification (GTDB taxonomy): domain Bacteria; phylum Bacteroidota; class Bacteroidia; order AKYH767-A; family OLB10; genus JANLUX01. The sequence continues at coordinate 32,384 of JANNXV010000183.1, read as the reverse complement.
TGATAATACGGTTGCCATTAGTGAACATACTGAGCCCTTTAGATTAAATGTATATCCGAATCCTACAAATCGATTCTTATTTATGGATTATGATGCACAAAAAGTTAAACCAGTAATTACATTGCGTTCAATTATACAGGAAGAAGTTGATATTAACTTTCAAGCCAATAATGAAAAGGCAATTATTGATTTAGGCCCAATTGCAAATGGAATTTACTTATTGAGTGTTACAACTGAGAAAGGTGTTGTTACAAGAAAAATAAATGTTATGAAACCATAATTATAGTCTATCCCTGACAGGTTTTCAAACCCTTGAAGGGGTATTCTATTAAACTCCCAATAAAATTTTCATCGGATCATTTCCATTGTGCAAGAGTTTAACAGGCTCTTCTAACATTTGTTTAACCTTCACAAGAAATCCAACCGATTCTCTTCCATCAATAATACGATGGTCATAAGAAACTGCAACGTACATCATTGGTCGAATTACGATTTGTCCATTAATAACAATAGGTCGTTCAACAATATTGTGCATTCCTAAAATTGCGCTTTGAGGAGGATTGATAATTGGTGTCGACATCATTGAACCAAAAACACCACCGTTTGTAATGGTGAAAGTTCCTCCCGTCATTTCTTCAATGGAGAGTTTATTATCGCGTGCTTTGGTTGCAAGTTCAATAATCACTGATTCAATTTGAGCAAGGCTCATATTTTGTGCATTGCGGATAATCGGAACCATCAATCCTTTTGGTGCGCTCACAGCGATTCCTATATCAGCATAATCATGATAAATAATCTCATCACCTTCAATGCGAGCGTTAACAGCAGGAAAACTTTTTAATGCTTCTGTAACAGCTTTTGTAAAGAATGACATAAAGCCTAACCCTACTCCATGCTTTTCTTTAAAAACATCTTTGTATTGCTTACGGATGTTCATGATACCACTCATATCTACTTCGTTGAAAGTAGTAAGCATTGCAGTTTCGTTTTTAACTGCTACCAAACGTTGAGCAATTTTCTTGCGAAGCATAGTCATCTTTTCTCTGCGTTCGCTTCGCTCTGAGTGTTGAGGTGTTGAGGTGTTAGAGTTTTGGATTTTTGGATTTTGTTGCGCAGTAACCACATCTGCCTTTGTTATACGTCCACCTTTTCCGGTTGCAGAAAGCTGTTCAGCAGTGATGCCATTCTCTTTCATTATTTTTCCGGCCGCAACAGAAGGCACTTTATCTGCATATGATTTTACAGGGTTAGCAGTAGCTGTCGCTAAATCTGGTTTACTAATTTCCGAAACTTGTTTAACCGACTCCTGCTGACTGCTGACTCCAGTCGACTTTCCTTCTGTATCGATCGTACAAGCAACTGAACCAACGGCAGCGGTTTCTCCTTCTTTAACTAAGATTTTTAAAACACCCGCTTCCTCCGCAGTTAAACTTAGCGTAGCTTTATCAGAATCAATCTCTGCAATTTCTTCGTCTTTTTCTACATAATCACCATCCTGTTTTACCCATTTTGATATTTGTACTTCGTTGATTGATTCGCCTGGGCTGGGGAGTTTTATTTTTATTAACATGATATATTATTTTTTATAGCTGTACTTTTTGATGCAATTAGTTATTCACCAAAACTTTTTCAAACACTTTATCAATAATTGCTTTTTGTTCTTTGTCGTGTTGCTTGTGTGAGCCTGTTGCCGGGCTTGCACTTTCTTCGCGTGAGATTAATTTCAATTTCACTTCTTTAAACATTCGTACCAGGTAACTCCATGCGCCCATGTTCTCGGGTTCTTCCTGTGTCCAAATATATTCTTCGGCTTGTGTGTATTTGTTAAGCACTTCTTTTATTTGTTTGAGCGGAAGCGGATACAATTGTTCTAAACGAATGATGGCAATGTCTTTAATCTTGTCTGTTTCCTGCCGTTCTAACAATTCATAATAAATTTTTCCGGTGCAGAAAACTAAACGTGTAACTTCTTTTGCTTTTACTGCAGCATCATCAATCACCTCAACAAAACCACCATTTGTAAAATCAGTGATTTCTGAAACACAACGTGGATGTCGCAATAAACTTTTTGGTGTAAACACAATTAATGGTTTGCGGAATTCGCGATGCAATTGTCTTCTTAATAAATGAAAAAAGTTTGCTGGTGTAGTGCAATTAGCAACTTGCATATTGTATTCAGCGCAAAGTGTTAAGAAACGTTCCATCCTACCGCTACTGTGTTCAGCACCCTGCCCTTCGTAACCATGAGGAAGTAATAAAACCAATCCATTCATTCTTCTCCACTTATCTTCGGCACTACTTAAATATTGGTCGATAATAATTTGTGCACCGTTACCAAAATCGCCAAACTGCGCTTCCCATATTACCAATGAATTTGGCGCAGCAAAACAATAGCCGTATTCAAAACCCATTACACCATATTCGCTCAGCAGCGAATTGTAGATATAAAATTTTGCTTGTTCATCATTGAGATTTGCAAGCGGAATGTATTGTTCTTCGCTGTCCTCCACTCGCACTACTGCATGACGATGAGAGAATGTTCCGCGTTCTACATCTTGACCACTTACGCGAACAGGAAAACCTTCGTTGAGCAATGTTGCATAAGACAATAATTCTCCCATTGCCCAGTCTAATTTACCATTGGCTTTCAACATTGCTTTTCTATCGCTAAACAAGCGAACCGTTTTATTGAAGAATGATTTATCAGTTGGAAGGGTAGTTATTTTATCCGCTAAAGCGAGTAAGGTTTTTTTATCCACTGCTGTTGCAGGCGAATTTTCAAAATCTTTAGGTGAAGATAAACGCAAGCCACTCCAACTGCCTTCCATAAAAGGAGTCACTTTTGTTTTCTCAATTTTTTTTGCTGATTCTAAATTCTTTTGCAATAACTCTTTAAAGGATTTTTTCATCTCTTTTGCAAGTGTGGCTTCTACATCGCCATGAGAAAGCAATTTGCTGTTGTAAATTTCTCTGGGGTTAGGATGTGTTGCAATGGCTTTGTACAACAGCGGTTGTGTAAAACGTGGTTCATCACCTTCATTGTGTCCGTATCTGCGGTAACACAAAATATCAACAAACACATCGCGATGAAAACGCTGACGGTATTCCATTGCCATGCGTATGGTATAAACCAATGCTTCCACATCATCACCATTAACATGAAAAACTGGCGACAATGTTACCTTACCAATATCGGTGCAGTAAGCACTGGAACGCGCATCAATATAATTAGTGGTAAAACCTATTTGATTATTGATCACAAGATGAATGGTTCCACCGGTACTATATCCTTGTAAACGCGACATCTGAATAACTTCATACACGATGCCTTGTGCAGCCACAGCCGCATCACCATGAATTAATATGGGAGCAATCTGACTCATATCACCACCGGGAGTGTTGTCAATTTTTGCGCGCACAATTCCCTGTACTACTCCATCTACAGCTTCGAGATGAGATGGATTGGGCGTAACACTCAGATGCACTTTTTTACCATGTTGTGTTGTAACATCACTTGAAAATCCAAGATGGTATTTTACATCACCATCAAAAGTATTTTCATCGTATTCCTTTCCTTCAAACTCGCTAAAAATGGCTTCATAAGATTTGCCAAGAATATTTGCAAGTACACTTAATCGTCCGCGATGCGCCATGCCGATTACAAATTCTTTGATACCCATTTCGGCCCCTGTATCAATTACCGCATCAAGCGCAGGAATTAATGTTTCGGCACCTTCGAGCGAAAAACGTTTTTGTCCGGTGAACTTTACTTGAAGAAAATTTTCAAACGCTACTGCTTCGTTTAACTTTTCAAGCAGGCGTTTCTTTTCTTCTATCGTGAAAACGGGAGTGTTCTTTTCCGTTTCCATTTTTTTTTCCAACCAATCTGTTACTTCGTTATGCCGAATGTATTTGTACTCCGCACCAATGCTTTGGCAATAAGTAGTTTCAAGATGAGCAATTATATTCTTTAAAGTAGAAGGGCCAATTCCAATTTCATTTCCTGCTTGAAAAACAGTGTTTAAATCGCTTTCGGTTAAACCGAATGTTACTACAGCAAGCGTTGGAAAATATTTTCTGCGGTCGCGAACCGGATTTGTTTTGGTAAATAAGTGCCCGCGAATGCGATAGCCATTGATAAGGTTAATCACTTTAAATTCCTTGTCAACATGAGCCGGAACAACTGATGCCTTATCGCCATAGTTAGTTCTTGCAAATTCAAAACCTTCAAAAAAGGTGCGCCAACCAGCCTCCACATTTTCGGGATTAGAGAGATACTTTTGATATAAATCTTCCAGCATTTCGGGGCTGCTGTTACCTACAAAACTTAATGGATCCATTTTACTTTTAAAAACGGGTCAAAGATAAGGTTTAGTCGGGAGTTGAGAATGGAAAATAATAGTGGCAAACCGCTGTAGCTGTAGTGATTAAAAAAGAAACGGCAAAAACAAGAATAAGCAATATTATTTAATTACCAATATCTCGATTAAGGGAACCGAATACCAGTATAATTGTTTGCATCCACTTCAGGTATTGTGCTTTTGTACTTAGCATTAATTGCACGAATAAATTCGTTCGCAATCAAGGCATATCCTCTTGGATTTGGATGTATTCCATCTAACGAAAACGCACCTCCATGAATATAATCAGTATTAAAATTTACACCGTTAAAAATAATGCCGGATTGCAATGAACGAAAGAAATAGTTCATATCGACAAAAGCTAATGACTTGCTTAGGGCAGCACTTTGTAATTTACTATTAAATGCAGCTATAGCACTATGTATGGCAGATAACTCATTGGCATCGAGAATATATTTTGATGGAATCGGATTTTGTGGTGTTCCCCATCGTTGATTAATGCTTTTGCAAGTCATGTTGGAGATAGCAGAATATAAAATTAACTCATCTGCTTTAATGGGCCTTGTAGCATCTTCCGGCAACGGAGTCTTAATAAAAAAATTATTGGCACCTTCTACAAAGTTAAAAGTATCGGGATTGGCATTGAGTAAATCGGCTTCCGATTGAGTCAATACTAAATCATTATATGAAAGTGTAGTAAAGAAAGGCAAAGTTTCTATGTCAGGTAAATTTGCTACTAAACCTTTACCTGAATAAGATGATAATCCGGTAATAACAGTGTCGATTGAACTATTAAAAATACTTAATGGTGTAATGCTATCGGCTTCACCTCCGGATAAAGCATAACCCAGAAAATCATTTAACCCGATCCATAATGAGAAGAAGGTTGGGCCATTCCCATCATTATCAGAAACTCTTCCTGCATCGCCAAGTATTGTTGAACTTTTAAAACTAATGGCACCTGTATCGGAAGCAAATCGGTTGTAATAAACATTACCAATACTTCTTCCAAAATCCTGATCGTTTAGATTAAATGATTTAGCACCTGGAACACCAAGATTGTTAAAAGATCCCTGATTACCAATCCAGTTTCTATTGGATAGATCACTTACTAATGTATCCAGATAATAAGCATTATTAGAGCTGCAAAGACTGCCGTATTTTAAAATATATTTATTACCCAATCCATTACCGGCATTCACCAAGGGCTGTTTGAATGAGCCACCTCCTGCCATCGCAAAACGAGATTGTAAAATTGATGCAAGTGAATTTTGTTGCGACTCAAGATATAAGCAGTTATCTGAAAAGCCAGACATATAGGAACCTCCTACTGCAACAAATCTTGAAAAGTCAGCATTGCCTGAGGAATAGTTTGGATCATCAAACTTGGTTTTACAGCCGCTGAAAACAAAGGCCGTAAGAAATACTATTATTGCTTTTTTAAAATTCATATTGTACTCCTAAACCAATGCTGTATGTTGTTTTCTGATAGGATCCATTAAAATTCTGTTTATTATCCACTTCCTTCTGTTGCGAGTTGTTGCTAAGATGAAAAGAAGCGTCAATCGAAAAAGATTTATTCAATTGACGTGTTGCACCTGCCCCAATTCCAAACCCTAAACCTGTTGGTAAATCAGGATAAACATTTCCTTGCGTGGAGGGTGTTGATGAATAGTTGAGACCAAATCGATACTCCATTTTATCGCTCCAATAATAGGTGCCACCCAATTTAAAACTGAATGTGTTTTTAAACTCCCTTTTTTTATTTGAATTGAGTTCAGGATAATTGTTGTGTTCAATATTCCAGTCTTTAAATTGGCTCCAAGTGGAATAACAGACATCAATATCTGCACTTATCCTTTCCGTTGGAAAATATCCAATTCCAAATGTTATTGTCGAAGGCAGTTTGAATGATGCTTCAAAATCGGTACTTCGAGGAAATGTTTGCAAATCAAGGAAGGATGGAGGTATTTCATTAAAATTTGCATCGCCATTGTTAAAGTTTAATTTAACAGCCGAACGATAATTGACACTAAAATTAAGGCGTTCATAGTGTGCAAACCCACCTAAATTAAATCCATATCCAAAACCTCTTCCATTTAAACTTTCCAATAAGTCGTCATTCACAGCAAATGCTGTTTCAATTGTTAAACCACCAGTGGCTCCAATGAGTCCGACAGCAGCCGAAAAATGCTCATTTAAACGATAGGTGATAGTTGGCTGTAAATAAAGGGTGTTCAGCTTTGTTTTTTGAGTTAAAAATCTTCCAGGCCATTTATCATCCCATTCAACTGAGGTACCAAATGGAGAGTAAATTGCAACTCCGCCAGTTAATTTCTTATTATCAAAACGATGGGTAATAAATAAATGCATGGGAAACATCATAACATTTTCAGCATCAATATTACCTTCTGTTTGACTTAGAAACGAAACACGAGGTAAAACCAAATCAAATCCAGCATTAAAAAGAGCATGCTCGTGAAATGCAATTGCTGCGGGATTATAATAAAGAGCAGATGCATCATTTGCAATGCCACTGAATGCACCGCCCATACCAACTGCTTTTTGCCCTTGAGTATTTAACTCAAATCCTCCTGCAATTGTCAAATAGGGAAAAAGCAAATACAGAATCGCTACACTTTTTTTCATTAATTGTTATTGGAGGGAGAAACAAAAATAAACTCTTTAAGCTATTAATCAACCAATCAAAATATTTTTTTTACACTTTTTATTATAGCAATAATTATTGTTCAGCAAACCATTTGCTATTCTAACCGATAAGTGTAAATCCTATTTTTGCCCTCATGGAACAACCTGTTTACGATGTGATTGTAATTGGAGGCGGCATTGTTGGCTTAGCTTCTGCCTATAAAATTAACCTTCATCATCCGGATTTAAAAGTGTTAGTACTTGAAAAAGAACCAGCTGTGGCGATGCATCAGACGGGACGAAATTCGGGTGTAATTCATTCAGGAATTTACTATAAACCCGGAAGTTATAAAGCAAAAAATTGTGTAGACGGCCGCAGAGAGTTAGTTCAGTTTGCACGTGAACATAAAATTGGTCACGATGTGTGTGGAAAAATTATTGTTGCCACAAAGCAAAGCGAGTTGCAACACATGGAGCGCGTTTATAATAATGGACTTAAAAACGGTGTAGAAGACATTGAGCAAATTACAGCAGAACAGATTCGCGAAATAGAACCCTTTTGCACCGGAATTGCTGGCTTGCGAGTGGGTTGCACCGGTATTATCGATTTCGTGGGAGTGTGTAAAGTGTTGCAGCAATTGATCGAACAGAAATTTTCTGGAAGCAAAGTTCTCACTGGATATACTGTAACGGGTTTTGAAAAAAGTGGTAATCAAGTAAATGTAGTTACTGACAAAGAAATTTTTAAAACCAGGTATATTGTAAACTGCACAGGATTATTTGCCGATCGCATCGCAAAAAAAGATCAAGTGAATCCTGATATGAAAATTGTTGGTTTCCGTGGCGATTATTATGAATTAACTCCTCAAGCTCAACATAAAGTAAAAAACCTGATCTATCCTGTTCCTGATCCACAGTTTCCATTTCTGGGTGTTCATTTTACACGCATGATGCATCATCCTACCGAATGCGGCCCTAATGCTGTGTTTACCTTTAAAAGAGAAGGATATAATAAAACAGATTTTGATTTTAATGATTCATTGGAAGCATTGACTTACGGTGGTACTTGGAAGCTCTTTTTCAAACATTGGAAATTTGGTTTGGATGAATACCGGAGAGCGTTTTCAAAAAAATTATTTCTCGAACGCTTGCAGCGTTTAGTGCCAACCTTGGCAATGGAAGATATTGTACCAGGCAGAGCAGGCGTTCGCGCCATGGCGTTGGATAGTGCTGGAAATATGATTGATGATTTTAAAATTGTACACAACAATCATGCTTTGCATGTTTTGAATGCGCCCTCACCTGCAGCAACTGCCTGCCTGGCTATTGGAAATGCAGTGAATGAAATGGCGGAGAAAAATTTTAAACTGAATTAAAATAGCAGCGCATCTAATGAATTTGGGGTATTAAAATGAATTAATGACAACCCTTTAACTAATTTTTTTAAAAATCCTTTGTTGCAATAATGTTTCTATTAAATTTGTCGGCCTGTAAAAAGCAGTGTCAGAAATGCGTAAAAATATTTCGCAAGTTTGGCTTAATATAACAATGAGATTATGATTCAACGATTTACTGCAAAAATCCTCGCCTTAGTACTAGTATTTTTCTTTATTGCTACTTTGACTCAAGCGCAGCCAGACGGTGAGAATTTATTTAAAACAAATTGCGCCCAATGCCATAGTGTTGGTGATAACGTAGTTATTGGTCCCGGCTTAAAGGACATTTTAAAAAGACGCAATGAAGCTTGGTTGCTTCCATGGATCAAAAATTCAAAAAAAGTAATTGATGGCGGAGATGCATACGCAACAAAACTTTATGAGCAGTTTAACAAAACAGCAATGCCCACCTTTGCTCTCAAGGATGATGAGATAAAATCAATTCTAGGATATATTAAGGCCGAAGGTGAAAAGGCTCCAGCGGTAGCTACAACAACTGCAACTTCAGGTGCTGCTCCTGTTGAAGAGAAAGGATTTCCTTGGGGACTTTTGGTAACAACCGCTTTGCTGGTTATTATTTACTTGGCGCTTAACAAGGCAAAGAAAGCATTAGAGAAAGTTGTTCGTCAGCGTGAAGGCGAACCGGAACCAATAGAGCTAAAAGGTAAAGCACATTACAAGAATTGGATAAGGGAGCACAAAAAATTTATAGCATTTTTATTAATAATAGGTTTTGCATGGAGCAGTTATGCTGGTTGGTATGCCTTGGCATCAATTGCAGTTACTAAAGATTATCAACCTGATCAGCCAATCAAGTTCTCTCATCAATTACATGCTGGTACTAATGGTATCAATTGCAAATATTGTCATAGCGCTGCAGAAAAGGGTAAGAATGCAGGTATTCCTTCGTTAAATGTTTGTATGAACTGCCATAAATATGTGCAGTCAGGTGCACAATATGGTAAAGAAGAAATCGCCAAGATTTACAAAGCCTTAGATTATGATCCATCTACACAGAAGTATGGCGACCATCCAAAACCAATTCAATGGATACGTGTTCATAATCTTCCTGACTTCTCTTATTTTAATCATTCGCAGCACGTTGTTGTTGGAAAGCAAGAATGTCAAACTTGCCATGGACCGGTTGAAGAAATGGAAGTGGTAAAGCAGTTTTCTCCATTAACTATGGGGTGGTGTATTGATTGTCATCGAAACACTGAAGTGAAAACGGAAGGTAATGCCTATTACACCAAAATACATGATGATTTTAAGAAACAACACGGTGCAGATGTGAAATTAACAGTCGATAAGATTGGTGGTATAGAATGTGCACGGTGTCATTATTAATTGTAAATTATTAATTCAAGAAACGAGAGTATGGAAAAAAAATACTGGAAAGGAGTAGAGGAACTTCGTAACGATTCGGAATTTCTCCGTTTACGTGACAACGAATTCTTCGAAAATTTACCGCTTGATGAAGTGATTTCGAACAAGTCTTCGTCAGCTACTTCCTCTTCACGCAGAGATTTTTTAAAGTTTTTAGGATTTAGTGTAGCAGCAGCTTCACTTGCGGCTTGTGACGCACCTGTAAAAAAGGCAATACCTTATTTAATTAAGCCGGAAGAAATAACTCCTGGTGTTCCAAATTTTTATGCCTCTACCTATTATGATGGCAATGATTATTGCAGTATCGTTGTAAAAACACGTGAAGGACGCCCAATTAAGATTGAAGGTAATGAGATGTCTGGTATTACTAAAGGCGGAACCAATGCACGTGTGCAGGCTTCTGTTTTAAGTTTATATGATAGTGCTCGTTTGGCAGGTCCTCTATCCGCTCATAAACCTGCAGAATGGGACACTATTGATAAGGATGTTAAAGCCAAATTGGCTGAAGTAGCTGCATCAGGCAAGAAAATCGCAATTGTGAGCTCTTCCATTGCAAGTCCATCTACTAAAAGAGTTTTAGCAGATTTCACATCAAAGTATCCTACAACACAGCATGTGATTTTTGATGCAGTTTCTTATTATGGCATGATAAAGGGGAACGAACTTTCATTCGGAAAGGCTGCAATCCCAACCTATCATTTTGAAAATGCAGATGTAATTGTTGGTTTTGGTGCAGATTTTCTAGCAACATGGCTTTCGCCAATTGAGTTCGCTAAACAATATGCACAAACACGCAAACTGCGTAATAAGAAAAACATGAGCCGTCATATTCAATTTGAGGCGACTCTTAGTTTAACAGGGTCTAATGCTGATAATCGATATAAGCTTCGTGCAAGTAGCCAAAGTGCGGCTGTCGCCAATCTTTATAATAAAATAGCAGCCTCAACAGGTGGAACAACTATTTCATCAGCTGCAACAACAGTAGATAAAACAATTGATGCTTTAGCAACTGAACTTTTAAATGCAAAAGGTAAAGCTTTGGTGGTTTCAGGTTCAAACGATCCAAATGAGCAAGTATTGATTAATGCCATTAACAGTATGTTAGGTAGTTATGGTAATACCATCAATCTCGATCAGCCTAATATGACTCGAATGAGCAATGATGTCGCTTTCGGGAATTTAATCACAGATTTAAACAGTGGTAATGTTGGTGCTATAATGCTTTATAATGCTAATCCTGTTTATAATATGCCATCTTTTAAGGATGCAATGAGTAAAGCAGGGTTAAAAATTTCTTTTGCCGATCGTGAAGACGAATCAGCACAATATTGCGACTTTGTCTGTCCTGATCATCATTATCTGGAGTCATGGAACGATGCAGAGCCACGTAAAGGAATGTTTAGTCTAACGCAACCAACCATTCAACCACTTTTTAATTCGCGCCAAACACAGGAAAGCATACTTAAATGGGCTGACGCTCCGGTAAGCGATTATTATAGTTATATTCAAGATACCTGGAAATCTGCGGCATTTCCAATGCAGACAGGTATATCTTCATACGAAGCATTTTGGACTAAGTGTTTACAAGATGGAGTTTTTGAAACTGCAGCAACTGTAGGTACAGCTGTTTCATTTACAGGAAATGTGCAAGATGCAGCATCAAAACTTACCAAACCAACCACTGGCATTGAGGTAGTTCTTTATGAAAAAACAGGTATTGCAAATGGTAACCAAGCAAATAATCCCTGGCTACATGAATTGCCAGATCCTGTTTCTAAAGTTTGTTGGGATAATTACTTTGCTGTGTCTCCTGCTTATGCAGAAAAAATGAGCTACAAGCAAGGCACTGTTATAGAAGTAAAAGTGGGTAATATTTCAGTTAAAGGGCCGGTTTTACTTCAGCCCGGTGTAGCTGATGAGACATTAGCCATAGCCTTAGGGTATGGTAGAACCAAAGTTGGTAAAGCAGGTGATGGAGTTGGAGTTAACGCATTTACAATGGTGTCATTGTCCAATGGTGCTATGAAATATTTTGCATCCGGTGTTACCGTAAACAAAACAGCAGATGACGAGTATCCTTTAGCTTCCACACAAACTCATCATACCATGATGGGGCGTGAGATAGTGAAGGAAACAACATTAGCTGAATGGATTAAAGATGCAAAATCAGGTAATGAACCTGAATTAATCGAAACTTACGAGGGCAAAAAGAGAGCTACTGAAGTTGATCTTTGGGCGACTAAAGAAAATCCTGGTTTTGAAAAACCAAATCATTTCTGGAACATGGGTATTGATTTGAACTCATGTATTGGATGTGGGGCTTGCGTTGTTGCATGTTCAGCAGAAAATAATGTTCCGGTTGTAGGTAAAGATGAAATTATGCGTAGCCGCGAAATGCACTGGATTCGTATAGATCGTTATTATAGCAGTGATACTACTAAGGAGAATGCTAAAGACAAAAATCTTGGCAAACTAAGTATGTATGCTGAGATGGAGAAGCCGGCTTCAGATAATCCTGAAGTAGTGTTTCAACCTTTAATGTGTCAACATTGCAACCATGCACCGTGCGAAACTGTTTGTCCGGTTGTTGCAACCACTCATAGTTCAGAGGGAATAAACATGATGGCTTATAACCGTTGTGTCGGAACTCGCTATTGTGCCAACAACTGTCCTTATAAAGTAAGACGTTTCAATTGGTTCCGCTACAACGATAATGAGCAATTCCCATACAACCAAACCGACAATTTGGGTAAAATGGTATTGAACCCAGATGTAGTAGTTCGTTCACGTGGAGTAATGGAAAAATGTACCATGTGTGTGCAGCGTATTCAATATGGCAAATTAGATGCTAAGAAAGCTGGCGAACGCCCGAAAGATGGAGCCATTAAAACAGCTTGTGCTCAGGCTTGCCCTACAAACGCAATAACATTTGGTGATTTTAATGATACTACTAGTGAAGTAAACGAGTTGTTTAAGGATCCACGTTCGTATCATTTATTAGAAGAATTGAATACACAACCTTCGGTATTTTATCAAACCAAAGTGAGAAATAAGAAGGAAAGCAAAGAAGCATAATTAGAATTATTAATTAAGATTCTTCTAAAGAAATTCAGAAGAGGAAAACAAAAAGAAATATGCAAAAAGAATCAAATCTTAGGCAGCCACTAATTTTAGGGGACAAATCCGTACATGATATTACGGAAGATATTTGCCGCCCAATTGAAGGCAAGGCTAACAAATGGTGGTGGCTTGCTTTCACTGTTTCTTGCGCTGCATTACTTTGGTGGGTCATTTGTATCGGTTATACATTTGGCACCGGCCTTGGTGTGTGGGGATTAAATAAAACAGTAGGTTGGGCATGGGACATCACTAACTTCGTTTGGTGGGTGGGTATTGGTCACGCTGGTACTTTGATTTCTGCTATCCTTTTATTGTTTCGTCAGAAATGGCGTTTAAGTATTAATCGTTCAGCAGAAGCGATGACCATCTTTGCCGTTATCTGTGCTGCCTCCTTTATTATAGGTCACATGGGTCGTCCTTGGGTGGCTTATTGGTCATTCCCATTAGCTAATCAATTTGGTTCGCTTTGGGTAAACTTTAACTCTCCTCTTATTTGGGATGTGTTCGCAATCTCCACATACTTTACCGTTTCATTAGTTTTTTGGTATAGCGGACTTATTCCTGATTTTGCTGTTGTGCGCGATCGTGCGGTTAATAATAAATGGAGAAAACGTATTTATACAATATTGAGTTTTGGATGGGTAGGTTCTGCAAAAAACTGGCAACGATTTGAAGAGATGTCTTTAGTGCTTGCAGGTTTGTCAACGCCTCTGGTACTTTCCGTTCACTCAGTTGTATCCATGGACTTTGCTACCTCATTGGTTCCGGGATGGCATACCACTATCTTCCCACCTTACTTTGTTGCAGGTGCTATCTTTTCAGGATTTGCAATGGTGCAAACGCTATTAATTATCACACGCAAAGTGTTGAACATGGAAGAGTACATCACTATTTATCATATCGACATGATGAACCGAATTATTTTATTAACGGGTTCAATTGTTGGTGTGGCATATTTAACTGAGTTCTTTATTGCATGGTATAGCGGAGTGGAATACGAACAATATGCATTTATCAACCGTGCAACCGGACCTTATTGGTGGGCATACTGGAGTATGATGACTTGCAACGTTATCACACCTCAACTATTCTGGAGTAAGAAATTACGTCAAAGCGTATTCGCAACATTTATTATTGCCATTTTCGTGAATATTGGAATGTGGTTCGAACGTTTTGTAATTATCGTTACTTCATTGCATCGCGATTATGTTCCATCAAGTTGGACCATGTATCACCCAACTTGGGTAGAGATGGGAATTTTTATTGGATCACTCGGTTTATTCTTTGTTCCATTCTTATTATTTACCAGATTTTTCCCTGTAATCGCTATGAGTGAACTGAAAACTATTGTTAAGAGTTCTTCATCGCAAGCGAAAAGAAAAAATATAGAACAAGCAGCTTCTCACAATAAATCTCACGATATAACAGCATGAGTACAATAGCCAAGAAATTTGTTTACGGGATTTTTAACGATGATGATGTAGCATTAAATGCAGTTACCTCTCTTCGTGCAAAAGGACTAAAGGTAAAAGATCTCATCTCTCCATTTCCAATACATGGAATGGATGAAGCATTGGGTTTAAAAAGAACTCGTCTTTCCATCTGTTGTTTCCTTTATGGAATAACTGGTACAAGCCTTGCTTTATTAATGATGTGGTATATGGATATTTGGGATTGGCCAATGGATATTGGAGGTAAACCAAGTTTTGAATTGTATAAAAATTTTCCTGCATTTATTCCTGTAACTTTTGAAAGCACTGTACTATGTGCAGCACACGGTATGGTTATTACTTTCTTATTAAGAAGTAAAATTTTACCAGGCGTTGAGCCACATGTAATACATCCACGTCAGGCTGACGATCACTTTGTGATGGCCATTCAAGCTAAGGATGATTCAGAAGTGGGAAAAATACACATGATGCTGAAAGAAGCAGGTGCAATATCTTCTAACGAATAATTAACGCGAGCGAAGCAAAGACTATGAAAAAAAATGTTTTTATGTTACTTGTGGTGGCGGTTGCAGGAACCATGTTTTCCTTAACCTCGTGCAGTAAAGATCCTAAGAAACCAGGAGTAGAATACATGCCAGATATGTACCGTTCACCATCATATGAAACATACGGAGTGAATCGAATTTTTGAAAATAAGATGGAAGCCCGTATTCCTGTGAAAGGAACTATTCCAAGAGATTTTACCTTTTTTAATTACCCGAATTCTTTAGAAGGATACGAAGCTTCAGGACGTGATGTTCATGATCCTTTACCTCAAACTCCCGAAAACTTAGCTGAAGGTAAACGTTTATACACCATTATGTGCATGCACTGTCATGGTGAAACCGGACAAGCTGATGGATCATTAATTGCAACAGGCAAGTATCCGCCACCACCTTCCTACAGTGCAGGAGTTTCTTCAAGAGGTGGTAATATGAAAGACCTTACTGACGGTAAAATTTATCATACTATTACTTATGGAGTAAACCTTATGGGAGGGCATGCTTCTCAATTGCTACCAAAAGAACGTTGGAAAGTAATTCAGTATGTTCATCAATTACAAAATCCTGATGGAGGAGCCGCTGCTCCTACCGATTCTGCAAAAGTTACAGCAGCAAAATAGTATTAACCGATCAATTATTTAGGAATCATAAATCATAAATCTCAAAATTCTAAATCAACAGAATGGGACATCATCACCACATAGAAGTAACAAGTACACAGCCCTATACTTTTCCGCAACGAAATAAAATGATTGCTATCGTAATGATGGTAATTGGTGTGGTTGCCATAGCAGCGCAATTTATTACCGGTCACCCTCAGAAATGGGGCAACATGCTCATGAATAATTTCATATTTATGGGAATGGCTTTGGGAGCTACTTTCTTTTTAGCAGTTCAATATGTTGCAGAAGTAGGATGGAGCGCAGTTATCAAACGTGTGCTGGAAGCGATGGGACAATACCTTTTATTTGCAGGTTCTTTTATGGTTATCATTTGGTTTGCAGGTCATCATGATCTCTATCACTGGACACATGAAGGACTTACAGACCCAAAGTCGCCTGAGTATGATGCTATCATAGATGGAAAATCAGGATACTTAAATCAACCATTTTTTGTTATTCGTATGCTTTTATATTTTGTTATCTGGGCAGGCTTTGCAATTTTATGTCGTAAAAATTCTATGGCAATGGATGCTAACCTTGGTACAGCAGTTGATTACTATAACAAGAATAAAAGAATGGCAACTGCTTTCTTAGTGCTCTTTGCAATTACCTCATCAACGATGGCTTGGGATTTTATCATGTCAATTGAACCACATTGGTTTAGCACCATGTTTGGTTGGTACACTTTTGCCGGCATGTTTATCACTAGTTTAAGTGCTTTAATGTTTATTCTGGCGTATTTAAAGTCGAAGGGATATTTACCGGAAGTAACTTCCAATCACATTCAAGATGTAGGTAAGTTTATGTTTGCCTTCAGTATTTTCTGGACCTATCTATGGTTCTGCCAATTTATGCTTATTTGGTATGCTAATTTACCTGAAGAAGTAACCTACTTTATGCTGCGTCAGGATCATTACAAAGCAATATGGTTAGGTGCTTTTTTTGTTAATTTCATTGTGCCATTTCTTGTATTAATGACTCGCGATGCAAAACGTAAAATGAAGTTGTTAATGGTGATGTCAGTAGTGTTATTTATCGGGCATTGGTTAGATTATTTTATTATGATAATTCCTGGTGCTATGATACAACAAAGTCATGGAAGTCACATGGTATTTGGGCAAGTTGGACTAATGGAGATTGGCACTACTATCGGATTTTTAGGCTTGTTTATGTATGTAGTTCAACATCATTTAAGCAAAGCACCATTAATAATAAAGAATCATCCAATGATGGAAGAAAGCCTTTACCATGTGGTTTAATTTGATTGAAGAAAAATTGAGAATAAGAGTGAGTAAATAATAATTGTAAACTGTAAACAAAAAGAAATGAATATACTTTTAATACTTGCTGTTGTGTTCGGGGTGCTTGTGTTGGTACGTCTTGCCAATGTAGCGCAGCTTGCATCGCATTTAAGCGGAGAGAGTGAAGAAGCTGAGCAGGACAAAGACAATAAGTTTAACGGCTGGATGATGGTCGGTTTCCTTTGGGTAGGAATGGTTTTGCTCGTTTATATGATGATGCGATATAAGAAGTATCTGCTACCAGTGTCGGCTTCAGAGCATGGTGTTGGTATCGATCAACTAATGAATATTAACTGGGTAATATTGTTTATTGTATTTTTTATAACTCAAATTGCTTTATTCACTTTTGCTTTTAAATATCGCTATAACAAAAACCGGAGAGCTTATTTTTATCATGATAATAATAAACTGGAAATTATTTGGACAGTAATACCTGCTATTGTTTTAATAACCTTGGTCTTTGCTGGGTTAAAGCAGTGGAACAACCTTACGCAAGTAGAACATAACGATGCAATGTATGTGCAGGTTTATGGAAAGCAATTCGACTGGACAGTTCGTTATGCAGGTAAGGATAATCAGTTGGCGAAGTCGAGTTTTAGAATGATTACTGATAATAATCCATTGGGAGTTGATTCAATGGATGGTGCCGCAAATGATGATATAATTGCTCGCGAATTGCATATGCCGGTTGGCGTACCTATTGATGTTGTAATAAATTCAAGAGATGTGATTCATAGTTTTTATTTACCTCATTTCAGGGTGCAGATGAATGCAGTGCCAGGAATGAATACGCATTTTTATTTTAAGCCTACAATTACTACAGCAAAAATGAGGGAGATAACAAAGGACCCTAAATTTGACTATGTGTTGCTTTGCAATAAAATATGTGGAGTAGCTCATTATAATATGAAAATGAAAGTGGTGGTTGATGAACCTGCCGATTTTAAAGCATGGTTGAAAAAGGAAAAACTAGTGTTTGAAAAATCTGCTGATGCAGCTCCGAGCATGGTACCACAGGCAGAAAGCAAAACCGAAGATAAAAAGGTAGTTGCAGTAAAGTAAGATTTTAATAGTGAAGTAGAAACAAATAATACAATGGAAATAAAACATACCTCACATGCCGATGATGCCGTAATGCATGACCAACATGCCCACGGACATGGTCACGAGCATGAGCATGAAGATAATTTCTGGACCAAGTATGTGTTCAGTACTGATCATAAGATGATCTCCAAGCAGTTTTTAATCACTGCTATTATAATGGCATTTTTAGCCATGGGAATGAGTATGATCTTTCGTTTACAATTAGCATGGCCGGATACAAAATTTCATTTTCTCGAAAGTTTTATTGGCGATTGGGCTAAAGACGGA
This sequence comes from Bacteroidota bacterium, assembly GCA_031409815.1. Classification (GTDB taxonomy): domain Bacteria; phylum Bacteroidota; class Bacteroidia; order AKYH767-A; family OLB10; genus JANLUX01. Next base: position 14,105 of record JANNXV010000183.1, on the reverse strand, counting down.
AAATTAGATCCTGGTTTTTATCTTGCCTTAGTTACCATACATGGAACCATCATGGTTTTCTTTGTATTAACTGGTGGATTAAGCGGAACATTTAGTAATTTATTAATTCCATTTCAGGTAGGAGCACGCGATATGGCTTCAGGATTTCTGAATATGTTGAGTTTTTGGTTCTTCCTTGCTTCTAGTGTTGTTATGGTGGTTTCCTGTTTTATTGCAGCAGGGCCTGCTTCTGGTGGATGGACAATTTATCCTCCATTAAGTGCATTGCCTCAGGCTATGTCAGGTTCGGGTATGGGTATGACACTTTGGTTGGTTAGCATGGCATTATTCATTGTATCTGCACTTCTTGGTGGTATAAATTATGTTGCTACAATTATTAACTTGCGAACAGAAGGAATGAAAATGACACGTTTGCCTCTTACTATTTGGGCATTCTTTATCACTGCTATTCTTGGAATTCTTTCTTTCCCTGTATTGTTTGCAGCAGCATTGTTATTAATATTTGACCGCAGTTTCGGTACCAGTTTTTACTTATCAGATATTTTTATTGATGGCGCACCTTTAGCGCATTCTGGCGGAAGTCCAATCTTGTTCCAGCATTTGTTCTGGTTCTTAGGTCACCCCGAAGTATATATCGTATTGTTACCAGCATTAGGATTAGCGTCTGAAGTTATATCAGTAAACTCGCGCAAGCCCATCTTTGGTTACAAGGCTATGATTGGTTCTATGTTGGTAATTGCTTTTCTTTCTTTTATCGTTTGGGGACATCACATGTTTGTTACCGGTATGAATCCTTTCTTAGGTTCTGTGTTTGTGTTTACTACTTTATTAGTTGCGATTCCTTCAGCGGTAAAAGTGTTTAACTACATTACTACGTTGTGGCGGGGCAATTTGCAGTTTACCCCTGCCATGTTGTTTGCCATCGGTTTGGTTTCTTTCTTTATCACGGGCGGATTAACCGGAATTATTTTAGGTGACTCTGCACTTGATATTAATGTTCATGATACTTATTTTGTGGTGGCCCACTTCCATATTGTAATGGGAAGTTCTGCGATATTTGGAATGTTTGCAGGGGTGTATCATTGGTTCCCCCGTATGTATGGAAGGATGATGAATAAGAAACTTGGATACTTGCATTTCTGGTTGACCATTATTTCAGTGTACGGTGTTTTCTTCCCAATGCACTTTATAGGTTTAGCAGGTGTTCCACGCAGGTATTATTCAAACACTGCATATGAGCCGTTTAGCGCTTTAGTTAATATTAATGTGATGATTACCATCTTTGCCATACTTGGTGGAATTGCTCAATTGGTTTTTGCATTTAATTTCTTTTATAGTGTATTCAAAGGAAAGAGATCCGTTCAGAATCCTTGGAAATCAAACACCATTGAATGGACTGCACCAATTGAAGGGATACATGGTAACTGGCCTGGAGCATTGCCTGTTGTTCACCGTTGGCCTTATGATTATGGTAAGCCCGGAGCACCAGATGATTTTATACCGCAAACGGTTCCTTACTCTGAAACACCGGAGAGCAATATTCCGGGAGACGATCATTAAAAAGGAATTTAATAATAGTTTTAAAAAGGCCTCTTCAGATTTGGAGAGGCCTTTTTAGTTTAATACTTAATTTTTTCTGCGCTTCCACTAAATGTTTACACAAGGATTGAAATAAATTCGCTTGCTATATAGTTATCTCATTTAGATTGTATTTCTTTATCATGTGAATTTTGAACAAAACCTTGCCAGCAAATTAAATTCAGTTGGGTTGTTGAGTGAAGATCAACAACAGAAAATTGCTGATCATAGCAACAACAAACTTTTTTCACTCAACTTTGAGTTAAGGACTTTGCTTTACTGTGGAGTATTGCTCGCTACCACAGGGCTGGGAATTGTAATTTATAAAAACATTGATTCGATTGGTCATGATGCGATAATAGGTTTAATAGCGTTGCTTTGCATAGCATGTTTTGGTTATTGTTTTCGTCATCGAATGCCTTATTCCAATCTCCGTGTTGAATCACCCAATGCGTTTTTTGATTATGTATTGTTATCAGCTTGTCTTTTATTTATGACACTCGAAGGATATTTACAATATCAGCATCATTTTTTTGGTGAGCGCTATGGACTGGCAACATTACTACTTGCGATTTTATTTTTTGTAATAGCGTATTTGTTTGACCACAAAGGAGTGCTCAGTATGGGCATCACTGCTTTGTGTGCATGGATTGGTATCACAGTAACTCCGCTTGACTTACTTTCCAAAAATGATTTTTCAGGAGACCATATTATTTATACCGCCTTGTTAATTGGCATTGTGTTGATGTTGGTAGTTTACATTTCCAATGAAAGGAACATCAAAGAACATTTCATTTTTACGTATCTGAATTTTGCTGCCAACATAATGTTCATTGCTGCTTTGTCAGGCATCTTCATTACAGAGTTTAGTTTGATATACCTGTTGATTCTTGGAGTTTTAGTGTATTATTTTATCCGTTACGCAAGAAATAATAAGTCGTTTTATTTTCTACTTGTCTCAGTAATTTACGGATACATTGGTTTTACGTGGGAGTTGTTTCGCTTGCTTGACCTGGCAGGTTTGTATCTGGCATTTAGTATGTTAGGTTTGGTTTACTTTATAGTGTCGTGCTTACTGATAATAAAATTTTTGAAGGGATACAAAAAATTTTTGAAAGCAGATGATCATCTATAATAAGGAATGGCTCGACAACCTGCGGATACAGAAAACCGCAGAGAAATGGTTTCGCAGAAATCAAGTCAGCCAAATGCAGCTGACAGAAATTGAGCAACAGTATGTTTCAGGTTACAAGCACACCAATTTATTTGTGCGAATCGGATTGTTTTTGTTCACTTTTATATTAGCGACTTGTGCTATAGGGCTGGTAGGTTTGTTAATTAGTGGAGCTATCGAAAGCATTGGGATTATGCTATTATTATTTGCTGGAATCACTTGGTATATATTGGAACAATTTGTAAAACAAAGAAAGTATTACCGCAATGGTATTGACGATATGCTCTTGTACATTTCACTGTCATATTTTATTTCTGGATTAGGTGTAATTATCTTTAACATGACGGATACAATAAGTTTGAATATTGTATTGCTTACTGCAACGATTGTATTACCGGTTCTTGTTCTTTCCGCTATTCGCTTTGCAGATTCATTGGTGTGTTTGATGGCTTACCTATGTTTGTTGTTAGTCATTTTCATCGTAGTTCATAAAACTGGTGAAATCGGAAAAGCATTGATGCCTTTTGTAATAATGATGGTTTCGTTTTTTACTTATCGCTTTGTCACCAGATTAAAAGAGTCAGCATCAAAATATTACTGGCTTAATTGTTTCAATACAATTGAAACAGCCTCTCTTATTGCACTTTATGCTGCTGGAAATTATTTTGTGGTTAGGGAGTCATCTGCATTGTTGTTTGACTTATTTATACTGCCTGGCGAAGATATTCCATTTGCAATTTTATTTTATATTTTAACTCTCTCGATTCCCATTGCATACATCATTTATGGAATTAAAAATAAAGACAGAATTCTATTACGCACCGGAATTATACTTTCTGCTTTGGCCATTCTTACCTACCGATACTATTATCATTTTATCAATGCTGAATTTGCAATGATAATAGCGGGAGCTATTCTTTTTTGTGTTTCAGGGTATGTTATAAGAAAATTGAAAACACCTTGTAAAGGATTCACTTTTAAGCATGCTGATAAAGAGCGAGATTTTGTGGAAGTTGAATCATTACTTATTGCTCAAACATTTGGTAAGACAACAACTAAATCGAATGATATTGATTTTGGTGGAGGAAGTTTTGGTGGTGGTGGTGCGGGTGGTGGTTTTTAAAACGGATCTTGAATGGTTTTGCTTACTTAACCGAAAACAGAGTGTTTAATTGAAGATGGATAATATGGTAAAATAGTGTTATTATTTTAAAAGCTTTAATATGTTTTGATTATTGCTTTAGTTTAGCGATTTATAGTAAGTAGAACTAATTTTGCTAAATTTAATTACTGATTATTCTTTGTTTAGTAACGATATATGAAATATTCTTTTGTTCATAAAGATGGATTTGGAAATTTAGAATTGCTTCTTGAAGAAACTGTTTTCCATCGTTATTATAAACAAGAAGTAACTGATCGTAAACTATACACCATCGTTTGGAATAGAGGCGCTGTTCAAGCTGTAATTATTGATGAGGTAAAGTATAGTTTCGATAGAGATTATATTTTGCCAATTATGATGGATCAATCTTATCGGTTTGAAAAACCTGAGGATATTGTAGTTTGGCAGTTTAACAGGGAATTTTATTGTATTGTCAATCATGATGCGGAAGTAGGTTGCGTAGGTTTTGTTTTTTATGGACCCTCTTCTACTATGTTTGTTAAACTGGACTCGGATGATGTAATCATGTTAGATCGTTTGTTACAGGTTTTCATAGAAGAATTTCTATCTGAAGAAGAAATCAAAGATGAGATGCTGCGTATGCTGCTTGTTAGGCTTATTATAAAATTAACCCGCTTGGCCAAAAAGCAATATCTTGGTGACAAGGATATTACAGAAGAAAAATTTAACTTGATTCGACAATACAATTTACTAGTCGAGATGCATTATCGGAAAGAGCATCAAGTACAATTTTATGCAGGATTATTGAATAAATCTCCAAAAACAATTTCTAATTATTTTTCGCTTTACAGTAAAAAGACACCCTTGCAAGTAATTCAGGAAAGAATAATTGCTGAAGCAAAACGCCTGTTTTATTACACCGAAAAATCGGTAAAGGAAATTGCAAATGAATTGGGGTTTGATGATGTTGCACATTTTAGTAAATTTTTTAAAACACGTACTATGCAAAACCCTTCTGAGCTCAAAAAATCGATTTTGAAGCAATAATCAGGGAACAATCTGCAAGTAATCAGGAAGTATCTACATTTTTTGTCGCAATAATTGTGTCCACTTTTGCGGTGTAAAATAATAGAACAATGCATAACAGGAAATTCCAATCAATAATTATGTTATTGATTTTTGCTTCGCTAGGAGCTTTAGGGCAAACTTCAATAAGAATCAAACACTTTAACTTACAAAAAGGTATTGCTATACAGGGTTTTGATCCGGTATCCTATTTTACTATTAATAAAGCCGTTGAAGGCAACAAACAATTTGCAGCAAAAGCAGATGGAGTTACTTATTATTTTTCTTCAGCTGGCAACAAAGAGCTGTTTCTAAAAGAATATAAAAAGTATGAGCCGCAGTATGGTGGTTGGTGCGCTTATGCTATGGGGAATTCCGGAGAAAAAGTAGAAATTGATCCTGAAACTTTCAAAATAGTAAACGGCAAATTGTATTTATTTTATCATACTGTTTTTAATAACACCCTGCCTAAATGGAATGCTGACGAAGCAAATCTAAAAGCGAAAGCAGATAAAAGCTGGCAAAAAATAATTCAAGAGTAAATGCTAATTTTAAACTAACTATGAACTTGATAAAAATTGTATCCTGGATATTGAGAATTGTAGCAGCCATAATTCTGTTACAAACACTCTATTTTAAATTCACTGGCCATCCTGAATCGGTTGAGCTTTTTACAAAGTTAGGTGTTGAACCTTGGGGCCGAATTGGTACAGGTTGTATAGAGTTGGTAACAGGGATAATGTTACTAATTCCCGCAACTGCATTTGTTGGAGCTTTTTTAGGTGTTGGTTTAATGACTGGAGCCATTCTATCGCACTTAACGCTTATAGGAATTGAATCAAAAGGCGATGGTGGTGAACTTTTTATGCTTGCACTTGTTGTATTGATATGTTGTATAAGTATAATGCTAATTCACAAGAAGGAAGGGATTCTGATCGCAAATAGGTTTTTTAAAAAATAACTTTCATGATTCACTTTAATTCCATTTTTATTTTGATTTTTTTACTCATGTTAAATGTGGGCAGTAATGGTCAAGGGTGTAGTGATGCAGGTTTTTGTAGTGTTGGAATATTAAAACCTTTGAATAATGATACAACAGCCTTCAAAAATCAAACAGTATCAATGATGCTGAATAATGGAATAGGTGATGAGGGGGTATATGTTTTTACTCCATCAATTCAATATACAAACAGATTGAATGAACGGTGGAATTTGCAAGCTAGAATTGCGGGTAATTATGCAAATGGAAAATTAGGAACAGCAACTGGCTTAGGGGATGTTATTTTGTCAGGATCGTATACTTTTCAATCAAAAAGTAAATGGAGCAAATCGGTATTATTAGGAACAAAAATTGCGCTTAGCTCGGGCAATATATTGGCTGACAAAAAACCGCTACCAATGGTTTATCAAAGTAGTTTGGGCACAACAGATATTATTGCAGGTGTCACCATTACGAATTCCAGATGGATACTCTCTGCCGGTTACCAGCAACCTTTAACAGGTTCCAATCAAAACACCTTTCTTCCTTCCAGTTATGACGATAGTACGATAAATAATTATCCTCCTTCAAATGAACTTAATCGAAAGGGTGATGTTTTATTGCGAGCAAGTTACAATATCATTTCAAAAACTAAGCTGAAGTTAAATGCTGGCTTTCTAACCATCTACCATCTTGGCAGAGATGCCTATAAAGATGTTTCAGTAAGTAATGATGAAATAAGCATAGTCGGGTCGGAGGGGTTAACTTTAAATGTAACATTGGCGCTTAACTATCAAATAAGCGAGCAGTTTTCATTGGGAATAACAGGTGGTGCACCATTAATTGTAAGAGATGTTAGACCTGATGGGTTAACACGTTCAATAGTTGTGGCTCCTGAGATAAGTTTTAAATTTTAATGCGTAATCTGAGTCTTAATTTTTATCGTATATCTTAATTCTACTTAAATATATAACCCGAGATGATATTTATTCAACTAAAACAACAATTACAATCACTTGCGAAATTACTTTCGTCATTAACCAATAATCAATACACTCATCAGATTGAACATCTCGGTAATGCAAGTATTGGTGGTCACACACGCCATATTATTGAGCTCGTTCAATGTGCTTTGAAAGGCTATGAAACTGGAACCATCGATTATATCAACCGATCAAGAGACCTAAGGTTGGAGAATGACCGGAGTTTTGCGTTTTCGATATTGGAGCAGATCCAAATGCTGATTAATTTGCCAGATAAAGAATTAAAAATTCTTAGCGAAGGTTCGAATGAAATTTCGGAGTTAAAAGTAAACACCAGTTATTTTAGGGAAATAGTATACAATGCGGAGCACACCATTCATCATTTGGCCTTAATTAAAGTTGCGTTGATTGAAATGAATTTAAAAATGGTTGATGACGATTTTGGGATGGCCTATTCTACTATAAAGTATAAGGCTAATTTAACAATAAGTAATTAGTCAAATTAAAATTTTAGCCCAATGTTTTATTTATCACTATGTGCACAGTAGTTTATATTCCTTCCGATAATAGCTTGTTTTTTGCGTCACTTCGTGATGAAAGTCCAACACGTCCTGCTGCAATAGAGCCGCAACTTTATGTAACTGAAACAACAACTATTTTATCGCCCAAAGATGCATTGGCTGGTGGAACATGGCTTGGGATTAATAACTATAGAAATGTAATTGTCTTATTAAATGGTGGATTTGTAAAGCACGAGCAAAAAAATAATTATCGCCAAAGCAGAGGGCTCATTGTTTCCGAGTTATTAAAATCAGAGCTACCAGTAGTCGATTGGGAATTAATGGATCTATTCAATATTGAACCATTTACATTAGTAATATGGAGTGAGCAAATGTTGTTTCAACTGGTTTGGGATGGAAACAAGAAGCATCGAATTAAATTAGACGCCACTACACCACAAATATTTTCATCTGCAACACTGTATCAACCAGAAGTGCATGAATTGCGAAAAACGCAATTTCTGAATTGGCTACCGAATCATGCTACGATTTCATCTGTATCCCTACTTAATTTTTTTAAAAGTAAATATGATCAGGAGGAAGGATTTATAATCAATAGAGATGAAAAGGTAATAACACTAAGTTACACTTTTATTGAAGTGCGTAAAAACGATGTTGCAGAAGTAAACTATTTTGATCTGCGAAACAATACTAATCAAAGTAATTCAATTGTAATGTCCCATTCACCTAATAATTGTCCTTTATCATTGTAGAAAAATGAATTATCACTATCAAATGTTAATCATTCAATGATTGTAAATCCAATAAATCCTTTCGAGTATGTTTCGATACTTATCTCTTTAATTTTAGGATTAGGAATAACGCAGCTATTGTCTTCATTAACGGATTTACTTTATCAATATAATAAAGTAAAGTTTTATTGGCCACATTCTATCTGGATAGGTTTCATACTTTTTCTTCATATACAGGATTGGTTTATCACTTTTCAACTTAAAGATAAATTAGTATGGAACTTGCCTGAGTTAGTATTTGTTTTATTGTATCCAATTACTTTGTTTGCGGTTGCAAAGTTGTTGCTTCCAACTAATGATAGAGAAGAAAAGCACAACATGAAGTCATTTTATCAAAATCAATTTCAGGTAATATTTTTTATCGTAAGCATGAGCATTTTAATATCAATTATATTTAATCTTCTATTATTAAAGAATAGTTTAAATGAACAAATTCCATTGATTTTATTTTTTACAGTAATGATTCTATTCTCTGTAAGAAAAATTGAGAATGAAATTCTTCACAAAGTATTGGCCATATTTGTTTTTGCTGGCTCTCTTTCATCGGTATTGATTGAAAGAAATGTATGGGTTATTAAATAATATTGAAACTACATCAATGAAAACTGGCGTTAGAAAATTTATCATAAAAGCATTGAGTTGGGAATACTGGCCTATGTGGTTAGTTTATTTTCCGGTAAGTTTTTATTATCTCTATTTATCAATGAGAGCTCGTTCATTCTTCTTTTTTTCTGCATCCAACCCTGGCATTGAAACCGGAGGTATGTTTTTCGAAAGTAAATGGAAGATATTTGAATTAATGCCAAAGGAATATTTTCCAAGCACTATTTATATTGAAGAAAATGATTCTGTTCAAACAATAACTCTTAAAATGGAAAAGGCAGGCATTTCGTTTCCGATTATTGCAAAACCAGATAGAGGTGAGCGGGGGTGGTGTGTAAAAAAAATCGATTCAATTATTGAGTTGGCTCAATACAGGATGGCTACTAAAATTGAATTTCTTATTCAGACTTATGTCAACTCACCTCTAGAGTTTAGTGTGTTTTATTATCGTTCTCCAAAAAGTCAAAAGGGAAAAGTTACTTCTGTCACGCTCAAGCAATTGCTTACTATAACAGGAGATGGTGTTTCAACAGTAGCTGAATTGATTCAACAAAACAACCGCTCATTTCTTCAGTTTGAGAAGCTTAAAAGGAACAATAAAATTGACTTGAGCCGGGTATTGAAAATGCAGGAAGAGATGGTGCTTGTTCCCTATGGAAATCATGTGCTTGGTGCTAAGTTTATCAACTTCAACCACATTATTGACGAGCAATTGGTTGCTACATTTGATAAAATCAGTTGTGGCATTGAGGGTTTTTATTTTGGTAGATTTGATTTGCGTTGCACCAGCATTGAAGATTTAAAAGCAGGTAAAAATATTTCCATTCTGGAATTAAATGGGGCAGGGGCAGAGCCAGCACATATTTATGATCCGAGTTTTTCGTTTTTAAATGCACAATTTGTATTGGCAAAACATTATAAAATGATGTTTGATGCCGCTGTTGCTAATAATAGTTTAGGTGTAGAATATATGTCCTACAATAAATTTAGACATACCAGAAAATTGGAAAAGCAGTTTAAAAACAGAATTCAATTAATATGATTTTGATAGGAATTCTAATTGGGTTTTATGGATATCTCTTTCCAGGCAATATCAATATTTTGGTTTTAGATTTATATGAATCTAAAAAGTATAAATCGCTTTTCTTGATTCTGATTTTGATCTTAATTTTCGAAAGTGCTTATTGTCTTATCACCTTATTTTATTTGCATGGCTTAAAATCCAATGTTCATTTGTTTTCGATGATAGAACTAGCTGCTTATTCAATTGTTTTACTCATGGGATTATGGATGCTTTTCGAGAATAAATCGAGTGAGAAGGTGGCTAAGAAATACACGCTTTATAGAGGTGTTATAAGTATTATTATACACCCTCAACAAATACCTTTTTGGTTATTGATGGGTGTTATGATTAGTCCGGTAATCAACATTGGATTGGATTTGAAGATGACAACAAGTTTTGTGCTGTGTAATGCATTGGGGACCTTATTAATTATGACCTTCTACATGGTTTATGGCTCAAAACTGATGCATTACTTCAAGTTAAAATTAAATCAACTGAATACCGTGATTGGTGTTTTATACATTACAATAGCAGTTATATCATTAAGTAAAATATTTATCTACTCATAAATCAAATTCATTAAAACCATGAAAAGCATACCACGATTATTTAGTACAATGTTGCTCGCACTCCTTTTTGTTCTATCAGCATGCGGACAAACAAAAACAATGAAATCAGAAGCAGTATCAAACAACTTAATTAGCAAACCCATGAATCCTTACTATTCAAATACCGATACTAACAAATTAGTGCTGACTGACGAAGAGTGGAAGAAAATACTGCCTGAAGATGTTTATGAAGTATCGCGCCATGCAGAAACCGAGCGCCCGTTTACAGGCAAATATTGGGATACTGATGATAAGGGAACTTACTACTGTGCTGCTTGTGGTAATTTGTTATTTAAGTCAGGTGCAAAATTTAGTAGCAGTTGTGGATGGCCCAGTTTCTTCGAACAAGAAAATAAAAACAGTGTGGTTTATAAAAGGGATAACACCCTTGGCATGATAAGAATTGAAGCATTGTGTGGCAGATGTGACGGACACTTGGGACATTTATTTGATGACGGTCCTCCACCTACAGGAAAAAGATATTGCATGAACTCAATAGCGTTGGATTTTATTCCTGATAAGAAATAAAAAAAATTACTTAATACTTAATCAATCAAAAAAACAAAACAACTAATTATGAAAAAATCAGCTTTAATTTTATTTCTCATTCTAATCAGCATGCGATTTACCAATGCTCAAGTTGCAAAAAAAACAATGCTTGAGCATTTTACCAATACTAAATGTGGCACTTGCGCAGCACGTAACCCTGGATTGAATGCAAATCTCAATTTACATCCTCAAGTGCTAAGGATACAGATTCATCCAAGTTCGCCTTATGTAGCTTGTTTTTTAAGTATGCAAAACACTTCTGATAACGATGCAAGAACTAATTTTTATAACATTTATGGTACTACTCCTCGACTTGTTATTAATGGAGTCAACATTACTAATGCAACAAACTATGCCGATACTTCATTGTTTACCAGTTATGCAGGCCTTTCTCCATTTAATATTAGCATTGAACAATATGCGATTGGAATTGACTCTATTCAATCAAGAATTACAATTCAAAGAGTTGCAATTGGAACACCAAATGATAGTGCAAAATTATTTGCAGGTTTAGTGGAAGATACTGTTTTTGGAAATGGAGGAAACGGAGAACTACAACATTATAATGTGCTGCGCAGATCATTGTTTGCTCCACAAGGAATGGTAATTCCATTGCCGGCTGCTGTGGGTGATTCGCTTGTCATCACCAAAACTGAGAAATATAACAGTATATGGAATCAAAATCGTATGGCTACGGTTGCTATTTTGCAGGATAAGTTAAACAAACAACTTATACAGAGCGAATTATCTTCAACTGCTAAAACTTCCATCATCACTAGTCTTGATAATAATAATTGCCGTCCAGTGGAAATAGCTATTTATCCTAATCCCGCTAATAATTTTATTGCATTCCAAAACTTAAATACTGAATCTATAACGTATCAAATAATTAACAGTAAAGGCGAAGTGGTTCAAAACGAAACAACACGAATAAGAATTATTGATACTACTTTATTGCCAAGTGGCATTTATCTGCTTCAGGTTTTTAATGAAAAATCTATTACAGTAAAAAAGGTTTTGATTGTGCATTAACAAAAAATAATTATAAAAAATAAATCAGACTATCATTCGAATTAACACGCAAATATTTCCTCAGGGTAAGCGCTCTTTTAGAATAGCATAACGTTCTATAAATCGCTTGCCCTTTTTACTTCCCATTGCTTTCCATCTCTCAAAAATTTTATCGACCCTGTTTTCGGGATTTGGATGAGTACTTAGAAACTGAAGCTGACCTATCGTTTCGCCACTGGCTTGCATTTTTTCAAAAAAACGGGCTACACCACGAGGGTCATATTCTGTATCATACAAATAGGCTACCGATTGAAGGTCGGCTTCAGTTTCATCCTGACGACTAAAGGAAAGACTGGCCAGACTTCCGGCAATGCCACCAATGGTACTGCTACTGCCAAATAGAAGTTGTAAAAGCATTCCAATTCCATATTGTTTGGTCATCTGTTCGGTGCTGTGCCTTAAATCGGCATGCGCAATTTCATGTCCAAGCACACCTGCCAATTGATCTTCGCTATCCAAAAATTTTATAAGACCGGTACATACATAAATATATCCACCAGGTGTACAGAAAGCGTTTAACTCTGAGTCGTTCTCAATTATCTGAACCTCCCAGGCAAAATCATCGGGATAATAAAGGTTGGGCGATTTAACAATACTTTTTGCAATGTTGCGCACTCCAACATATACCTCCGGATATTTTGATTCGTCTAAAATCGGGAACTCATTTGGGTCGTTTTGAATCTGGGCATTAAATTGTTTCCCGAAGTTTAAATCATCTTCGGCTGAAAACACATTGAAATCTCCATCCTTACTTCGGCAAGAGACCAGGGATAGCAGTGCTAGCAGAAAGGGGAAAAAACGTGATTTCATAATATTATTTTGGGCAGCACCAGTGAGTCAAAAACTTTCCAGATAGAATAGTTGATAAAAATCAAAAATAGAAAAAGAGTATAATCAAGAGAAAATTATTTTTGTGCAAATAGTTTAATATTGTAAAGACTTAAAACACATACAACATGTTAATGAAAGAACATATTGCCGCCTTCTCGAGACACATCAGTGAAGCAATGCAAATTGGCGAATCAGCAAAGTTTACTGCTTCAGCAAATGAAATAAGAAATGTTTTGGTAACCGGCTTAGGTGGATCCGGTATCGGAGGAACTATTGTGGCTCAACTTTGCGAAAAGGAATTGCGTGTGCCATTTAATGTGAGTAAGGATTATTTTATTCCTGCTTATATTGATAAACATTCGTTAGTTATTGTTTCTTCCTATAGCGGTAATACCGAGGAAACATTACAAGCCTTGGAAGCGGCACAAAAACAAAATGCAAAAATTGTTTGCGTTTGTTCTGGTGGCAAGGTAGCTGAAATTGCTAAAGCAAATAATCTGGATCTTATTCTTATTCCAGGTGGTAAACCGCCTCGTTCAGCTTTTGGTTATTCGGCCACACAATTATTTTATGTGTTACGTGGCATGAAATTAATCGGCAATGATTTTACTGCACAATTAAAAAGCACGGTAGCATTAATTGACGCTGAAGAAGAAAACACCAAACGTGATTCACGTGCGTTAGCCGAAAAATTAATTGGGAAAATACCCGCCATATATGCTGCAGCAAATTATGAGGGTGTTGCGGTGCGTTTTCGTCAGCAGATAGATGAGAATAGTAAGATGTTGTGCTGGCATCATGTTTTTCCTGAAATGAATCATAATGAATTGGTGGGTTGGACAGAAAAGCATGATGAGGTTGCAGTAATTCTATTACGCAACAATGATGATTACTCACGCACACAAAAACGCATGGATATATGCAAAGAAGTTTTTGCACGTTATACACCACATATCCATGAAATATGGAGTAAAGGAAATTCAATGATTGAAAAGGCATTTTATCTTATTCATTACACCGATTGGGCGACCTGGTATGTTTCAGAAATAAAAAATATTGATTGCAGTGAAGTAAAGGTGATTGATTATTTGAAGGGAGAACTTGCAAAAATTTAAAATGATTTCTAATTCAAGAAATGAGAGATGCTTCGTGCCTCAGCATGACAA
>JANNXV010000182.1:0-15268 GCA_031409815.1 Bacteroidota bacterium | reverse complement strand
CGGAAAATTTGTTAGATAAAAAGCCCCTCATGAAATCGCCAGTAATATGATTCGAATAGAAAAACTGGTTAAACGATTTGGAAAGCTCATTGCTTTAAATGAAGTGGACTTAACACTTGGAAACGAAGGATGTCTTGCGTTGATTGGTCCAAATGCTTCAGGTAAAACCACATTGATAAAAACAATACTAGGGTTGGTGGTGGCTGATAGTGGAGATGTTTTTGTGAACGCTCAATCGGTGAAAAATAATTTTCAATATCGCGAAGACATCGGGTATATGCCTCAAATTGGCCGTTACCCTGATAATATGACCATTCTTCAATTATTCAATATGATTGCAGGTATCAGAAAGCGAAGTCTTAATACCTGTGATGTGGAGTTAATTGAGCAGTTTGAAATCGCAACAATATATTCGAAACGCTTAAGTACCCTAAGCGGAGGTACACGTCAGAAAATTAGTGCGTGCCTGGCGTTTATGTTTAATCCTGGCATTTTAATATTAGATGAACCCACAGCCGGATTAGATCCAATTTCAAGCGAGATTTTAAAGGATAAAATTCTGAGGGAAAAGAAAAGGGGTAAGCTGATTTTAATTACTTCACATGTGTTGAGTGATTTGGATGAATTGGTGGATGAAGTTTTATTTATGCAGGATGGAAAGATTTCCTTTAGAAAGAGCACCATTTTGTTGCGTTTAGAAACCGGAGAAAGTAAATTATCTAAAGCGCTTGCAAAAGCGATCATTATTAATAGGCATGAACAAACTTCTTAAATACGTGATGCTCGACATGGTTCGGAATAAAATCATTTTATTCTACACCATTGCTTTGTTGCTAATCAGCCTGAGTATTTTCAATATCAGCGATAGTCCTGAAAAGGCGATTATCAGCTTGTTAAATATTCAATTAATTGTGCTTCCGCTTGTATGCGGAATTTTCTCCACCATCTACTATTATAATTCTGCGGAGTTTATTGAACTCATCACAGCACAACCATTACAGCGCAAGTCTATTTTTATGAGCATCATGATGGGACTCATTATATCACTATGTCTTGCATCAGTACTAGGCACCGCTATTCCATTACTATTTTATTCCATATCCGAAACTTCTTTCTTATTCATATTTTCAGGTATTGCACTAACAGCAATTTTTACTGCATTTGCTTTAATGGCTGCAGTTTATTCAAAGGAAAAAGCGCGCGGAATTGGAGCTACTTTGCTTATCTGGTTTTTCTTTACATTAATCTATGATGGTCTTGTATTGTTCTTACTGTTCAGATTTAGTGAGTATCCTATTGAAAAGGCAATGATTGCTATTGCTTGTCTTAATCCTATTGACTTGGTCAGAATTTTAATTCTTTTAAAGATTGATATAGCGGCTATCATGGGATACACTGGTGCCATCTTTAAAGATTTTTTTGGAGCAACAACGGGTATGTTATTTTCAGTATTGATATTACTTCTTTGGTTTGTAATACCAGCCCGAATAGCACTCAAAAAATTCAAAAAAAAAGATTTGTAAAAAGTAGCTATTTTAAGAAATGAATAAATAGAGTAGGGGGTTAGTTTTTTAATGCGGTTAATTTCTTCTCATCTAATATAAATATTTTTCCTTCTTTTATTTCAATCAGTTTGTCATTTTTAAATTCACTCAGTGTTCTGATTAATGATTCAGTTGCAGTGCCAACAATACTTGCTAAATCTTCTCTCGAAATAGCTATACTAAATGTTTGTTGACCTTCATCCTTATATTTTTTTTGCAGCAATAGAATAGCATCAGCTACACGTTTGCGCACACTGCTGTAGGCTAAATCAATTAGCTGGTCCTGTTGCTCGGTTACATTATGAGTGAGTATTCGCAAAAATGCTTTAGCGGTATCGCGGTTGTTGTAAACCAGGTTATAAAAATCTTCTTTTGGAATCAAAGTTAGTTCTACATCTTCCAATGCTTGTGCATTTTCGGTATAATCTTTTTCCTCAAGCAAGGAAGTATATCCAAAAAAATCACCCTCTTTCAGTAATGAAATGGTAAACTCCTTACCATAGTCGTGCACCTTAAAGGTTTTTACTTTTCCTTTATTGATGTAATACATGCCTCGAGGAAATCCACCTTCTTTATAAATTATTTCTTTCTTTTTGAATAAATGCATTTTCGTTCCAACCTTGAATCGATCCAAAGCTCCTGATCCAGCAACTTCCTCAATAAAGGTGCTGAGTCCTTCCATATTTTTTTCGTATTCTTTTTTAATGGATGCTAATTTCTTCAACCGACTTTCCACTGCATTCAACAATTCGATTTTATCAAATGGTTTAGTAATATAATCATCAGCTCCCATTTCCATTCCCTTCCGTAAATCGCTTCGTTCGGCTTTCGCGGTTAAAAAGATAAATGGAATACTTGCCGTATCCGGATTTAAACTGAGCATGTGTAATACACCATAGCCATCCAAAACTGGCATCATAATATCACAGATGATCATGTCAGGCTTTTGTTTACTTACTTGTTCAACACCTTTCTTTCCATCGGCAGCTGTGCTCACCGTGTATCCCGCGAGTTCTAATATCTCAGCAGTGTTTTCACGCACATCTTTGTTATCTTCAATTAGTAGAATATGATTCATTTGATGGTGTTATTATTTTATAGGAAATGTTATTTTAACGTGGGTTCCTTTATCCAGTTCACTTTCAATTTCAATAAAGCCATTCATTAACTCAACATAGTTAGCAACTATATTTAAACCTAAACCAGTGCCTTGCACATTGGTGGCGTTTTGCCCTCTGAAAAATCGTTGAAACAAATGTTTTTTATCATCATCACTAATACCAATTCCCTGATCAGCCACAGTAATGGTTGCCAACTTATCCGTAACTATGGTTGCGATTTTTATTGCTTTGTTTTCATCAGAGAATTTTATTGCATTCGAAACAAGGTTTATGATAATATTTCGGATCAGTTTTTGGTCAAGTGTTACTTCATTGGTGCCAGTATGGGTATATAAAATTTCCTGTCCTGGTTTTATTACCGAATGCATTTCATTGCAAATTTCAGTCGCAATGGTTTGTAGGTTTAATTTTTTAAATTCAGTAAAAACTTTACCTTCTTCAATTTTGCTAAGGGAAAGAAAATCACTTAATATATCATTCAAATTGTTGACAGCCGATTTAATACGGTCAACATGTTTTAATCTTTTCTCCTGTTGGTCACTCATCGGATATTCAGGTATGAGCGATGCCGATGATAAAATGGTGGTGAGAGGAGTTCTGAATTCGTGCGAAGCCATTGATAGAAAGCGCGATTTTAACTCGTTTAATTCTTTTTCCTTTTCTAATGCTTCACTTAACTCAACTCTTGATTTTTCAATTTCAGTTAATGCTTCACGCAACACTTTTGTGCGGTCCAATACTTTTGTTTCCAATTTTTCATTGGATGTTTTTAATTCTAAAGCAAGCGATTCTAAATCTTTTTGATGTTGAACTACTGCACTTTCAACTAATTTTCGTTTTGTAATATCAATTACAAATCCAATTACAAACTTGTTGCCATCGCTATCAAAAGGACTAAGACTTACTTCTACGGGAAACTCTAAACCACTTTTCTTTATTGCAAATAAATCCAAACCAATTCCCATCGATCTTGCATGAGGATTTGTGGCATATGTTTCTCGATGTTCAACATGTTTGCTTGATACTTTTTTTGGTAATAGAAATTCTACCTTTTTACCACTAAGCTCTTCGAAAGAGTATTCAAAAAGTTTTTCTGTAGCAGGATTAACCATAATGATATATCCGTTTGCATCGGTTACAATTATGCTTTCTGTTGCATGCTTAAATAATTCTAATAGCAAAAAGTCATGCTGTACGTTGTTCATTCATTCATTTTATAATGTCAATTTCTGCTAATTTCAATAGATGCTTAACTAAGCATTAGCATTTAGCAATATTTTTTAAGGTGTTGTTCTGTTAATATTTTAACAACAAGATAATACTATGCAAAATTAAACTTGAAACTGTTTGATAAGTTGTGATCTGAAATTTAACTACATGATAAAAATCATATATTTAAATAGTATTAAAGTTGTTTTTTGAAATCGAGCGATAACGAATTTACGCAATAGCGCATGCCTGTGGCTGTAGGACCATCATTAAACAAATGCCCAAGATGTGAATCGCAGCGGGCACAAACAATTTCTGTTCTTATCATTCCAAAGGTCTTGTCAAGATGTTTTACAATTTTTCCGCCATTTATTTCTTTATCGAAACTAGGCCAACCGCACGAAGAATCGAATTTCATATCAGCACTAAATAGTTCATTTCCACAGGCACCACACACATAAATTCCCTTTTCCGTATGCAAGTTAAAATTACCGGTAAAAGGCCTTTCAGTTCCCTTTTCGCGCAGCACATGGTATTGTTCTTTAGAGAGTATTCGTCTCCATTCTTCGTCTGTTTTTACTATTTTATTTTTAGTGTCCATAAATTATATGAATAGTAACAAACGTACTTAAAATTAAGTTTATAAAGCTTTAAAAAATAATGTTGCCCATTTTTGAAACATAACTATCCTTAGATTTGTTCGTATAATCATATATAATACTATAAAATTTGAAAGAAATCATCATTCCTATAGAGTTTGCCAATGCAGTAGATTTTTATGGGGTCAACGATTCTAACCTCGAACTGCTTAGAAAAAAATTTCCGGCATTAAAAATTGTTTCTCGAGGGAATGAGATCAAAATATTGGGTGACGAATCGCATATCAACCTACTAATGGAAAAACTAAACCGCATGGTATCACATTTTAAACACCGGGGAAAATTAGGTGTTGAGGATGTGGAACATTTATTAAATGGAGAGGTGCATGAAATGCCCAAAAATGCAGAAGGTGGAAAAGATGTATTGATTCATGGTCCAAATGGTTTAATGGTTAGGGCCAGAACGCCCAATCAACGTAAACTGGTAGAGGCTACTGAGAAAAATGATATTGTTTTTGCAATTGGACCTGCCGGAACAGGTAAAACCTACACTGCTGTAGCCTTAGCGGTTAGGGCTCTTAAAAATAAGGAGATTAGAAGAATTATATTAACCCGCCCTGCGGTTGAAGCAGGAGAAAACCTGGGTTTTTTACCAGGTGATTTAAAGGAGAAAATTGATCCATACCTGCGACCATTATATGATGCATTGCATGATATGATTCCTGGCGAAAAATTGGCCTCTTATATCGAAAATAGAATTATTGAAGTGGCTCCTTTGGCATTTATGCGCGGACGAACGCTCGATCATGCTTTCGTAATTTTAGACGAAGCACAAAATGCAACTGAAAGCCAATTAAAAATGTTTTTAACACGAATGGGGCCCTCTGCTAAATTTATTGTGACTGGCGATGTTACACAAATTGATTTACCCAGAAATCAACCATCCGGCTTGATACAATCTATTAAACTACTAAATGCTATAAAAGGTATCGATTTTATTCATTTAGATGCCAGCGATGTTGTTCGGCACCGTTTAGTAAGGGATATTATTCATGCTTATCATAAGAATGATAGTGACGTGAAGAAGCCAATTTAGTTGTTAATATCTTTTTCGGCTACTTTTATTTTAAAAGTATCTTTGTTCTTATTGAAGTTTTTCAGTAAAACATAAATTAATTCATCATGAACGACAACGTGATTCCATTAGAAAACTGTATTTCAGAAACGCATTTTAAATTTCCAAAGCAAACAGCTGTTTATCATGGTAAGGTACGCGATGTTTATTATGTAGATAATAAGCTAATGATAATGGTTGTTAGCGATCGGGTTTCAGCGTTTGATGTGGTGATGCCGCGACCTATTCCTTTCAAGGGCCAAGTGTTGAATCAATTGGCCTCTTATTTTTTAAATGCAACACGTGATATTTGTCAAAACTGGGTGATTGATGTACCCGATCCAAATGTTACGGTGGGTGTTTTATGCAAACCTTATAAAGTAGAGATGGTTATTCGCGGTTATCTAACCGGTCACGCCTGGCGGGAATATAAAGCGGGCAAACGTATTCTTTGTGGAGTTGCAATGCCGGATGGTATGAAAGA
Organism: Bacteroidota bacterium; assembly: GCA_031409815.1. Classification (GTDB taxonomy): domain Bacteria; phylum Bacteroidota; class Bacteroidia; order AKYH767-A; family OLB10; genus JANLUX01. The sequence continues at coordinate 9,197 of JANNXV010000182.1, read as the reverse complement.
GAATGACCGTTTTCCAGAACCTATTATCACTCCAACTACCAAAAGTGATCATGGGCATGATATGGATATTTCGCGCGAAGAGATTATTGCCCAAAAAATGGTGTCTGAAAAGGATTACGAGAAGCTGGAGCAATACACCCGGGCATTGTTCGAGCGTGGAACTAAAATGGCGAAGGATAAAGGATTGATTTTGGTAGATACCAAATATGAATTTGGTAACGCCAATGATAAAATATTTTTGATTGATGAAATTCATACGCCTGACTCATCACGGTATTTTTATGAGGAAGGTTATGAGGAACGTTTAAAAAAGGGCGAGCCGCAACGTCAATTATCCAAAGAGTTTTTAAGACAATGGTTAATAGAGAATAATTTTCAGGGTTTAGAAGGCCAACAAATTCCTGCATTTTCTGATGATTTTATTATGGAAATAAGCGACCGCTATATTGAACTGTATGAAAAAATTACCGGCTCTAAGTTTGACCGAGTAAATACACAAAATATATACACGCGCATTGAAGAGAATGTGGTTAAAAGTCTTGTACCATTGTTAGCAGGAATTTAGCTATAGCCATAAAAAAAGCCGGAGTCAAAGCTCCGGCTATCATTCAAAACAGAAAAAATCCTCTAAACGCCTATTCGGTTACCACCACCAAATATTTTGAGGCTTTCCAAAATTTTTCAGGATCAGTAATCTCAATACCTTTCACTGTTTTATTTTCCATTTGTATTTTATAAGTTCCATTCGGGTGTGTACTCACCACTTTTGCTCCTTTGCCGGTTAATGCAATAGATTTTATGGAGGTTACATCTATTTGTGTAAATGCATCCTGACTAAAGTCAGGTATCATTTGCTTTTGTTTTCCCATACCTAAAAAACCACCTTGTTTGTTCAGCACTTTTTTATCACGCAGTTCTTTGTAAGTTCCAACAGTATAATAGGCAGTATTTAATTTGTTGATTTTATCGGTAATAACACCCGATTTACGATCGCTTTCCTGACGCATGGTATCCATTTGCGTTTGCATAGTGGCAATGTTGCCATTTAAGCTTGCAATTTGTGTGTTCAAAGTTGTGATGCTCGAATCTTTTGCAAGCAGCTGCTGATTAAGTGAAGCCATCATTACTTCTAACTGCGCCATTTTTGCATTGCTTTTTTTAATTCGGCTTTGCAATTCGCCCAACTTTCTTTTATTGCTTTCAATTACCTGGCGGATGGCTTCAATTTGCTCCATTGCTTTCATTTTAGCATCCTTGCCGGCTTCCGGATCATTGGTAGTGTTGCGTTGCAAAATTTGTTCTTGCAGTGTAAGACTATCAAGACTGGCTTGTATCTCATTAATGTCGCTCATGTAATTGTTAATTACCGAGTCTTTAGCATCATACATAGCCATCAGGCTATCGCGCTCGCGCATCATGCGTTCCACTTCAAGTTTATAATCGGGTCCGCAACCTACCATTGTTAACATGGAGAAGGCACTAACAACACAAATTTTGAATATCGGGTTTTTCATTTCAGAAATAATTTTGTCCGAAACTATGCTACATAAAGTAGGGAATTCAGTAAAGCTTGAGTTAAGTTTGAACCGTTGAATGTTAGTAACTCGATTTCAACTTAGGGGTGTTAATTAAGTTATGCAAATAATTGAAAAGTGTGCTAACCGTTGATAATGATTCGTAATTTTGTGGGTACACAAATCAAATAGATGATGAACAATAACAATTCAAATCCGGAAAGCGAATTACTTTTTATTCAAAAGGAAAAGAAAGAAAATCATTTGGTGCTTTACAATGATGATGTAAATACTTTTGAGTGGGTTATTGAATCATTAATAGCTATTTGCAAACACGACTCCGAACAAGCCGAACAGTGCTCGTGGATTGTGCACAACAATGGTAAATGTGCAGTAAAGGATGGTGCTTTTGAAAACCTAAAACCATTGCACGAAGGATTGCTCGATCGTGGGTTATCTGCCACCATCGAATAAGCCTCGCAACAGAAAAAAAATTTAGAACCAAGAGCTGGTTTTTTAGCCCACAAAAAAAATCCCCCACCAAATAATTTGATGAGGGATTTTGTTTTAAGATAAAGGGCGATAGCTACGCTACCAAATTTTTAATTACTTGGTGTAACCGGTGGGCGGTTAATACCATTGCCACTCACAGCAAATGTATAAGGGTTGGTGCAACCATTATTTGCAATGCTAATTACTGCACTGCGCGCGCCCAAAGCCAATGGTTTAAATTTTACTACAAAAGTGGTGGAGCTATTAGCAGCCACCGTAGCAGCAGGGGCAGTGGTAACCGTAAAATCTCCGGGGTTAGCACCGGTAATGGTAATAGCTCCAACATTTAATGTTGTTGCACCGGTGTTTTGAATAGTGTAAGTAAATGTAGTACTTGATATTTTTACTACCGAACCAAAATCAGTTTTATTAGTGGTAGCGGTGGTATTGCTGCCGCTTACAATATTATTGCCATTGCCTTGCAGGTTAATGCTGGCGCATGGCGAAGCAAGTGTAAATTGTACAAATGCGACAGCATAACCATTTGGAGTAGCCCCGCCATTTACTGGGAGAGGTGTAGGGGTATTAGCATTTATATAATACGCCAGATCTAAATCGTTCGGGCTGGATGCCGCGGAACTAACAACTGCACCGGGAAAATCCAAAACAACTCCAGACGAAAATCCATCACCAACAGGAGATGCTAAATTATTTGACAGATTAAAACGACCAATGGCTACATAATAAGTGCCATAAGACGGATATTGTCGTGTTAATCTTGATTGAAGGCCATTGCCGGGAGTTGGCTCATCATCATTTCCAAACCCTGATATGGGATTAAAATTGGAATCATAAATCCAAATATCAGTGTCAATTGTAGTTTGCCCAACTGATGTCCAAGTAACATTGTCGGTTAAAAGTGCTGGTAGCGTAGGACCTATAATGGGTGAAACTGCTGTACGTGTCCAATTCAAATCGTAAGCTGCGGTTGTTGCTACTGTACCATCTATTCTAATATAAAGTTGTTCTCCTTTTCCAAAACTGTAAAATTTTACAGAACGAGCCGGAACATTGCCTAAAGCTGTTGTATTTGAAGCCTGAACAGTAGCATCAGTTGTACCAATAACAAAAGCAGATTGACTAAGCCCCCTGATAGAAATTGTATGCCCTGCTGTTGAAGAGGATATAGTAATTATGTTTTCATAAATACCCGCAGTCGCAACCGGGAAGGTAAGTTTAAAATAATCGGTAGAAGTAGCACCTGCAGTGCTTACGTTTCCCGTAGTTGTTCCGGTTGCAAAGGATGCACCTGTACCGGTTCCTGTTACGGTTACAGCTGTAGCTTGGACTTTGTTATTGTTGGGTTCAACTTCTGCAGTTTGTGCGTTAACCGCAATTGAATTAATGATAATGAAAGCGAAAATCAGTTTCGCAAATTTTGCTTTCAGGTTAGTGTGTTTTAATGTTTTCATATTGTATTAAGATTTAAGTTAGCTATACTTTATTTTTAGTTATGTTAATTAGTAAAGTTTTTAAATAGGTAAAGTAGTTCAAAGTTTTTGTAGTACTAATTATTAGTGTTGATTCAATCAGGTTAAATCAATCAGTGATAAAACTAAATCATAATATTGGATTTTGCAATAGTCTATAAATGGACTATTTTGGGACTGAAATTCAGCGCTTACTGTTTTTCCCTCAAAGTAAAACCATTAAGGGCTTTATGGTTGGTTAAGTTAGAAAATACGGATAAATTAAGTTTTAATTAGAATGCCTTTGTGGAGAAAAATTTGTTTGCCAGCTAAACAATGAAATGTTTTAATTGTTTCTATTCACTGTAACGGATAAATAGAATTAATTGAGAACAATTTCCATTTACCCCAATTCGATAAATTTGCAAGCCAAAAACAATTACAGAAGAAGAAAAAAATATATTAATCACAAACATTTTATTCATAATTATAATATGGAAAACAAATCAAATCCTAGTATTACATCGTACAATGTAAACAGCGAAGCCAAATGCCCGTTTCATGGCGGAGCTATTCAACAAAGTGCTGGCGCAGGGCCGCGCAATCTCGATTGGTGGCCTAACATGCTTAAACTAAACATCCTTCGTCAGTACTCTTCGCTTTCTAATCCAATGGAAGAGAACTTTAACTATGCTGAAGAGTTCAAAAGCCTTGATTTAAGTGCAGTGAAAAAAGACATTGTTGAACTGATGATAACTTCACAAGACTGGTGGCCGGCAGATTATGGTCACTATGGTCCGTTCTTTATACGCATGGCCTGGCACAGTGCAGGTACTTACCGCATCTCGGACGGTCGCGGTGGTGGTGGTATGGGAACACAACGTTTTGCACCACTCAATAGCTGGCCTGACAATGTAAACCTTGATAAAGCACGTTTGCTGCTTTGGCCAGTTAAACAGAAATATGGTAAGAAAATTTCCTGGGCAGATCTGATGATACTTGCAGGTAACTGCGCCCTGGAATCAATGGGTTTTAAAACATTTGGTTTTGCAGGTGGCAGGGCAGATGTTTGGGAACCACCACAGGATATTTACTGGGGTTCTGAAAAGGAATGGTTGGGTGGAAATATTCGTTATGCCAATGGTTCTACAGGTGTAGAGGAAGATCATGGCGTACTTGTGTCGGACGATAATGCAGATGGAAAAATTCACAGCCGTAATTTGGAAAACCCCCTGGCTGCAGTGCAAATGGGTTTGATCTATGTAAATCCAGAAGGACCTGATGGAAATCCTGATCCGCTTGCTTCAGCTCGCGACATACGTGAAACATTTGGTCGTATGGCAATGAACGATGAAGAAACTGTTGCATTAATTGCCGGTGGTCACACCTTTGGTAAAACGCATGGTGCTGCAGATCCATCCAAATATGTGGGCGCTGAACCTGCCGGTGCAAGTATTGAGGAGCAAAGCATGGGCTGGAAAAACACTTTTAACAGTGGCAATGGCGAGAACACTATTACCAGTGGGTTAGAAGGTGCATGGACTACAACTCCAACAAAATGGAGTAATAATTTTTTCGAAAACCTTTTTGGTTTTGAGTGGGAGTTAGCCAAGAGCCCTGCAGGAGCACATCAATGGAAACCAAAAGCTGGCGCTGGCGCTGATACTGTGCCTGATGCACACAATGCTTCAAAGCGTCATGCACCAACCATGCTAACCACTGACCTTGCCTTGATTGTGGATCCACTTTATGCTCCAATTTCAAAACGTTTTCACGAAAATCCTGATCAGTTTGCCGATGCATTTGCCCGTGCCTGGTATAAATTAACGCACCGAGATATGGGTCCAATTGCTCGTTACCTTGGACCAGAAGTTCCAAAGGAAGAATTGATTTGGCAAGACCCAATTCCGGCTGCAAAACAACCTTTAATTGATGATAAAGACATCGCAACATTAAAGAGTAAATTATTAGCATCGGGATTAACCGTTTCTCAAATGGTATCAACTGCATGGGCTTCGGCTTCAACATTCCGTGGTTCAGATAAACGCGGTGGTGCTAATGGCGCTCGAATTCGTCTGGCTCCACAAAAGAACTGGGAAGTAAATCACCCCGAGCATTTAGCCAAGGTTTTGAGTACAGTTGAAAGCATTCAAAAAGATTTTAATGCCGGTGGTAAGCACGTATCAATGGCCGACTTAATTGTTTTGGCAGGATGTGCAGGTATAGAGCAAGCTGCAAAAAATGCAGGGCATGATGTAAAAGTTCCTTTTACTCCGGGACGTGGTGATGCTACGCAAGAGCAAACGGATGTAGAATCGTTTGCAGTATTAGAGCCTGCTGCCGATGGTTTCCGTAATTATATGAAACCAAAACACAAAACCTCTGCAGAAGAAATGTTGGTTGACAAAGCGCAACTATTAAATCTTACAGCACCTGAAATGACTGCTTTGGTTGGCGGTATGCGCATGCTGAATACCAACTTTGGTGCATCCAAGCATGGTGTGTTTACTAAAAATGTGGAAGCGTTAACTAATGACTTCTTTGTAAACCTGCTTGATTTTAATACTACGTGGAAAGCAACTACCGATGCTCAAGATATTTTTGAAGGCCGCAATCGTAAAACAGGCGAAATTAAATGGACTGCAACACGTGCCGATTTAATATTTGGTTCTAACTCTGAGTTAAGAGCTTTGGCTGAAGTTTACGCTTGCGCTGATTCAAAAGAAAAGTTTGTTAAAGATTTTGTTGCTGCCTGGAGTAAGGTAATGAACCTTGACCGCTTTGATTTAGCTTAATTTTGAAATTAATTTTACTACTAAAAAAGGTGACTTGGTAACAGGGCACCTTTTTCAGTTTAATTCATCAGAATTTAAAAATGACCTTTTAATAGGATCACGGCTAAATTAATTTTGTATTAATAAATCTGCATGTAGTCCTAAATATGACACATCTAGATTGCTTTTGTTTACATCGCTTTCATTAAATCAATTATAGTGTAGCAGCTTTAAGATTCGGTTATTTATGGCATAATTACAATTTGTGCTTTACACCAGAACAAAACTTTTACTTATTGACGATTCGGAGCTAATTGGCAAACGTATAAATACTATTTTGTCGGAGCTTAGTTTTATTGAGGTGCTTGGTCAGGCAACTGGTGGAAAGCAAGCCTTTGAAATGATACTTGAACTTTTACCGGATGTTATTTTGTTGGATATAAATATTCCCGGCTCCAGCGGTTTTGATATTTTGACTTGGTTGAGCAACAATAATAGCAAAGCTAAGGTGGTGATGCTTTCGAATCATTCAACCGAACATTACCGCAATATGGCGCATAGTTTGGGTGCAGGCCACTTTTTAGATAAGGCTACTGAATTTGAAAAACTACCGCAGTTGCTTTTCGATATCACTGAGCAACAACCTATTTAAAATTTATTTTCCAATTATGTAACGCTAATAATGACAAGCGTTGGTTTTTTTGATTACAACTTATATAAAGAAATTATTATTTTTTGATAAGGACCATAGTGGTTTTTTTGTATCATGATTATTAAAGATCAAAAAAACTCAGATAACAATAAAGTGCGCGTCCTTTTAATTGATGAAGATCCGCAAATTGGATGCTTAATTAAAGGCTATTTAAAGTCACATAATTGTACCGAATTTTTAGGTCAAGCTTATCGTGGCATGATGGGGGTTGAAATGGTTCAGGAAACTTTGCCTGGCTTAGTAATTATTGATTTACATGTACCCGGCTCCAGCGGATTTGATTTACTAAGTTGGGTAAAAGAAACTTATCCGAACACTAAAGTTATTGTAATTTCCAATTCGGTTAAACCGGAATATAAAATGATTGCTGAAAGCCTGGGCGCTAATTATTTTCTTGATAAGCATGATGAATTGCACCAAGTTTCCGATATCGTTTATGAACTAGCTAAATCGTTGAATTGCGAAGAAGAGTCTTCGATTATAAATAAAGAAATGTAAAGAAATAATTGGTTAGTAGTAATTGGTTTTATTGGTAGTAAAGGCTGGCTAAGCGAAAGAAGTGTGAGATGATAGCCAGCCTTTTTTATTTTAGTACTGTTAATTTTTAAGCGGTAGTTTCAGCATTTACTTGTTTTGATGCATTTCTAATAGCTACTTGTTGGGCTACACTGCCGGCCACTTTTAAAAAGGCTAACGACTCGGGTGCATTTTCGTTCACCACAATTGGATTGCCACTATCGCCACCATCGCAAATACTTTGCACCAATGGTATTTGTCCGAGAAATTGAATGTTTAATTCTTCGGCAAGCAATTTGCCTCCATCCTTACCAAAAATATAATATTTGTTTTCGGGTAGTTCGGCAGGGGTAAAGTAGGCCATGTTTTCAATTAAACCCAGTATGGGAACTTTAATGGTGTCCATACCAAACATGGCGATGCCTTTGCGTGCATCTGCCAAAGCTACATTTTGTGGGGTCGTAACAATAACTGCACCTGTAAGCGGAACTGCACCTACAAGGGTTAGGTGAATATCGCTGGTGCCCGGAGGTAAGTCGATAAACATATAATCCAGATCGCCCCAATCGGCATCCGAAAATAATTGTCGCAGGGCTTTTGATGCCATGGGTCCGCGCCAAACAATGGCTTGTGCCGGATCCACCAGAAAACCTACCGAGAGTAGTTTAACGCCATGTTTTTCGATGGGCACCATAAGTTGCTTGCCATCTTTTTCTATGGCATATAAACGCTCGTTTTCTACACCAAACATAATGGGTTGCGAGGGGCCAAAAACATCGGCATCTACCAACCCTACCTTTGCTCCCGTGCTGGCCATGGCTACGGCAAGGTTGGCTGCTACAGTTGATTTACCTACACCACCTTTGCCCGATGCAATGGCAATGATATTTTTTACGCCCGGCAAAAGATTTTTTTCGTTATCTCTTTGGCTGGTAACATTTGCACTCATGTTAACAATAACGCTTGCCTGTGGATCCACATAATAGGTGATGGCATTGATGCAGGCATTACGGATTAATTCTTTTAAGGGACATGCAGGTGTGGTTAGCACTACAGTAAAGCTGATTTCTTTACCGTTTACTTCCACATCTTTTATCATGTTAAGGGTTACCAAATCTTTTTTAAGATCGGGTTCTTCTACATTGCTTAAAGCATCAATAACTTGTTGTTTGGTAATCATAGTAACTATATTTAAGAGGCTGCAAAGTTAATGTATAAGTAACGAGTAGGGTATGAATTGCGCGCAAGATAGCAGCAGGATAGTGATACAACGGCTTGCAATAGAAGGAAGGTGAAGCGGAGGAATCGTTTGTGGGGATACAAACGAGGGCGCAATCTGCAACGGTGTAAATATTTTTTATTTAATATCAGCGAGAATTATCGCTTTGCATAGTGTATGTATGATTAAAATCATTAATTCAAGTAGTAATTGTCATTGCAGATTATATTTTGTGAAGCGACCTTTACATCACGAAATGAAATCGTATAAAAATTAAAAAAAATGAAAAAGTTAAAAACAAAAAATTGGACAAAGCTCACTGCTTTATCTGGCATTACTAAAGGCATGTTCTTTATTATAGCATTTGCATTATTGTTGTTATTTACTGATAACTTGTTTGCACAAACAACACCTTTAACTTCCACGCAATTAATTCAACTAAGGCAACATCACAGTATTAATAAAGCACCTGTTGTATTGCCTTTTGTTGGAACAACAGGT
>JANNXV010000181.1:0-24700 GCA_031409815.1 Bacteroidota bacterium | reverse complement strand
GATCTTGTAAATTTTGAGGAAAAGACAGGAAATGTTTATGAAACTCTTGCGATTTTATCAAAAAGGGCGAATCATATTTCATCTGAATTGAAAGAAGAACTAACTGAGAAACTTTCAGAATTTGCAACTGCTAGCGATAATTTAGAAGAAATTTTTGAGAATCGTGAGCAAATTGAAATTTCAAAGCATTATGAGCGGATGCCAAAGCCATCATTAATTGCTATTCAGGAATACCTTGACGGGAAAATTTACCACCGAAATCCTGCTAAAGAGCATCCAGATTCATTTTAATTTATGCTTTTAGCCGGCAGAAAAATAGTGCTAGGTGTTACCGGCAGCATCGCAGCTTATAAAGCAGCGCATATTTGCCGTTTACTAAGAAAAGAAGGAGCAGAAGTGAAAGTTGTAATGACCGCTTCTGCTGTTTCATTTATTACACCCCTTACTTTATCTACACTTAGCAAGCATCCTGTGATGGTTGATCTATCAAATGATGATGCGACATGGAACAATCATGTTGAATTAGGTCTTTGGGCCGACCTATTTTTAATTGCTCCTGCATCAGCAAATACGATTGCAAAATGTGCAAATGGTTTATGCGATAATTTATTGAATGCTGTTTATCTTTCATCACGTTGTAAGGTAATGATTGCGCCAGCAATGGATCATGATATGTTTCTTCATCCATCAACGCAAATTAATTTGAATCGCCTCAAATCATTTGGAAATATATTAATTGGACCCGCAGTTGGTGAGTTAGCAAGTGGATTGAATGGTGAAGGAAGGATGCTAGAACCTGAAATTATTTTGGAACATATTGTTACTTTTTTCGCAAGCAAAGGTACTTTGAAGGGCAAAAATGTTTTGGTTTCTGCTGGTCCAACTCACGAACCAATTGATCCGGTGAGATTTATTAGCAATAATTCAACAGGCAAGATGGGATTTGCTATTGCTGATGAATTGGTAAAACAAGGAGCCTCGGTTACGTTAGTGGCTGGTCCAAATAATTTAACTATTCCTGCCAACATAAAATACATCGGTATTACCACCGCAAACGAAATGTATAATATATGTATCGAGGAATTTGCAAAAAGTGATATTGCTATTATGAGTGCAGCAGTTGCTGACTTTACACCTGAAATTAGCGCTGATCATAAAATAAAAAAATCTTCAGGTTTAAATACCATTCTCTTAAAACCTACCGTTGATATATTAGAATTGATGGGCAAACTCAAAAAGAACCATCAATTTTTAGTAGGTTTTGCGCTTGAAACTCAAGATGCATTAAATTATGGAAAAGAAAAAATGCTTAGAAAAAATCTTGACCTGATTGTAGTTAATACATTAGCAGATGCTGGTGCAGGATTTGGTTATGACACTAATAAGGTTACCTTAATTGATAAAAAGGAAAATGTAAACAGTTTTGAGCTAAAGTCAAAAACTGAAGTAGCAATTGATATTGTAAACAAAATAATCAGCTTATATAATGCGTAAATTATTGCTCTTGTTTTTTTTAATCACCCTGTTTGATTATTCAATCGCACAAGAATTAAACTGTCAAGTACAGGTCTTAACACCTCGTATACAAAGCAGCGATAAAAAGATATATGCGACTTTGCAGCAGGCCATTTTTGACTTGGTAAATAATACCAAATGGACTACGAGTGATAAGTTTAAGACTGAAGAAAAAATTGAATGTAGTATGCAAATTGAGGTTACTGAACGTATTAGTAACGATGAATTCAGGGGTAATATTCAAGTTACTTCCAGAAGACCGGTTTATAAATCTTCCTACAATTCGCCCTTGTTAAACATTAAGGATGATGATTTCACATTTAGATATATTGAATTTCAGAATTTAGAATTCAATCTTGCAACCAGTAATGTGAATCTTGTTGCGGTAGTTGCTTACTATGCAATGTTAATACTTGGTACTGATTACGATTCTTACTCAATGCTTGGTGGTTCAGAGTATTTTCAAAAAGCTCAAACACTAGTTGCTAATATGCAAAGCGTTGCTGATAAGGGTTGGAAATCGTATGAACCCAATAATCGCAACAGATATTGGTTGGCCGAAAATTTTAATAATCCGTTATATAAACCAATTCGTCAGTTATATTACAACTATCACAGAAAAGGTTTAGATATCATGTGGGAGAAAAAGGATCCTGGAATTCGGGTAATAGCAGAAAGTATTGAAAGTCTGAAAAGAGTTCATATGGATAAGCCGCTTTCACCTTTAATGCAAACTTTGTTTGATGCAAAGGCAGAGGAGGTAATTAATATTTTTTCGGGTGCTCCTGCAGATATTAAAACCCAGGCAAAGGAAACTCTTGATCTTATCAATCCTAGCAATACAGCAAGGTATCAAGCAATACTCTCAGGTAAGAATTAATAGATCGTATGTTGGATTAACCGGCTTTTAAAACATTTTATTGATTTTTTTTATATCAACTATATTGTCTCTTTAACTTAATTTCGACCAACGAAACTTTAATAAATAATTTAATGCTTAATAGGCTTACAGTTCATAATTACATATTAATTGATGAATTGGATATTGATTTCAGTAATGGTTTAACAATTGTTACCGGTGAAACCGGAGCAGGAAAATCCATTTTACTGGGTGCATTAGCTTTGATTTTGGGTGAGCGTGCTGATTCAGATGTGTTGTTAAACAAGCAAAAAAAATGCATTATTGAGGGCGTGTTTGATATCACCAATTATCAATTGGCCGGTTTTTTTGAATCTAATGAATTAGACTACAGCACCGAAACTTTTTTAAGGAGAGAAATTAATGCTGATGGAAAATCGCGCGCTTTTATAAACGACACACCGGTTAATTTATCCCAGCTTAAAAAATTAGGAACATTTCTTGTCGATATTCATTCACAACATGAAACACTTACTTTAAGTAACAGCGATTTTCAAATGGGTGTTGTAGATGCTTTCTCAAAGCATCAGCCTTTACTCAACAACTATAACTCTTTATATATAAGCTTCAAAAAGCTCAATATCGATTTAAAAGATTTAAGGGATCGTGAGAAGCAATCAAAAATTGATTTAGATTATTTGCAGTTTCAATTTGATGAATTAGAAGAGTCGAAACTTGAATCAACTGAGCAACAAAAATTAGAATCTGAATTATCAAAGCTTGTACATGCTGAAGAAATTCAAAATACTCTCTCAAAGTCTATTGCTGCTTTAACCACGGACGAAACAAGTTTAGTTGACCAATTAACTTCTGTATCAAATTCGATTTCTCAATTGACAAAATATGATGAGAAATTTGAAAATATTTTTCAACGTTTAAAAAGCAGTGTGGTTGAGCTAAAGGATATCGTAGATGAAATCACATTTATTATTCATAAATCAGAATTAAATCCTCAACGAGTTGAAGCTATCAACGAAAGATTAAATATTATTTATCGTTTACAGCATAAACATCATGTAAATTCAATTGATGATTTAATCTCCATTCAAAATGATATTGGTAAAAAATTAGAAAGTATTGGATCCTTGGAGGATCAAATACTGAAACTGGAAAGGGAATTAAAAATTGTTAAGGAACAACTTATCAAAGGCGCTGACACCATTTCTGCCAACAGAAAAAAATCAATTCCTAAAATTGAAAGCACCATAAAGGAAATGTTGTTTGATCTTGCGATGCCAAATGCAGTTTTGAAAGTGCAACAAGAGCATTTGGGAAATGATAATTTTAATGCATATGGCAACGATAAAATAAGTTTTCTTTTTTCTGCTAATAAAGGTGTTACGTATAAGGAATTAAATAAAGTGGCTTCTGGTGGAGAATTGTCGCGGTTGATGTTAAGTATCAAATCTCTGATAGCTCAACTTACTGCATTACCTACCATTGTTTTTGACGAAATTGATACAGGTATTTCAGGAGAAACGGCTGCAAAAATGGGAGTAATGATGCATAAAATTTCAGTTAATCATCAGGTGATTGCCATCACTCATTTGCCGCAGATTGCAGGAAAGGGCGATGTTCATTATGTTGTTTATAAAGAGGATAGTGGTAAGACGGTGAGAACCGGAATCAATAAATTAAGTGATAAAGATCGCGTAAAAGAAATTGCAAGAATGCTTAGTGGAGAGAAGTTAACAGATGCTGCAATTGAAAATGCGAAGGAATTATTAAGACTATAAATATTAGTTAGAAAAGGTATTTTTGTACAACAAAGATCAAACTTATGTCAAACAATCTATTAAAAGGTAAGCGTGGGATAATTTTCGGAGCACTTGATTCAAACTCTATTGCGTGGAAAGTGGCCCAACGTTGTCATAGCGAAGGTGCATTATTTACTCTTACCAATGCTCCGGTAGCAATGCGACTCGGTGCAATAAATCAATTGGCTGATGAATGTAAAGCAACCATTATTCCGGCTGATGTTACTATCAATGCTGATATGGAAAACTTGATTGATAAAAGTTGTGAAGTCCTAGGAGGAAAACTGGACTTTGTTTTGCATTCGGTGGGCATGTCGTTAAACATTCGAAAAGGAAAAACATATAATGGATTAGATTATGAGTTCATGAAAAAAACGCTTGACATTTCTGCAATTTCATTACATCGTTTACTGCAAACATGTATGAGTAAAGATGCTATTAATGAATGGGGGTCGGTAGTTGCGTTAACTTATATAGCAGCACAACGAGTGTTTCCCGATTACAGTGAAATGGCAGATGCAAAATCTTTGCTTGAATCAATAGCACGCAGTTATGGCTATCACTATGGAAAATCAAAAAAGGTAAGAATTAATACCATTTCTCAATCACCAACCAAAACAACTGCAGGAAGCGGAGTTAAAGGGTTCGATGGTTTTTACAATTATGCTGAAGCAATGTCACCATTAGGTAATGCCAGTGCGGATGCTTGTGCTGATTATTGTGTTAGTATGTTTTCAGATCTTACCAGAATGGTTACCATGCAAAATCTTTTTCACGATGGCGGATTTTCATTTACCGGAATAAGTGGTGAGGTGATGGAAAAGTTTTCGGTTTAAATGAGTAATTGGACTTTTGTCAAATTAGTCTATCAAATGTTTAGTATCGTTTAATAAATTTGATTTTCTGATTAGTTTTTTTGCAATTTTTATTTCCCAAAACCAATTTTTGCAAGTTTGATTTCAATTGTCACTTTCAATAAATTCAGAAATAATATTTTTTTGACTAATAAAAAAGGCCTTCTGATTTTAATCAGAAGGCCTTTTAATTTTGTAAAGGGAATTATTTCATTACAGCCTCATATAATTTCATTCTAACTGTTACTGAAATTGCATCTTCAATTGTATAAAATTTTCCGGCAACTTGAGGGCTAACAGCAGTTTTCATAGCATTGTAATATTTTTCACGCAAACTGGCTTCCTTACGCTGAATGTCTGCACTTTCTTTAACCATTGCATCGGCCTTTTTTACATCACCAACTTCTTTATCATTAACATAATCAGTTACTAATTTAATTCTACGATCTCCATAAACTCTTCTTTCAGTTTCATATTTATCATAAACCGGCCAAAACTTGCTGGCATCATCATTAGATAGTTTTAAATAATCAGCTACGACTGCTTTTTTCTCTAATTGATAAGCTGAGCGAACTAATTCAATTTCTGTATGATCTTGAGCGTAAATGCCTGTCATAAGAAAAACCAAAGTAAATGTTGCAATAATCTTTTTCATTTTTTTTAAATTTTAAGTTAATTTACGCCACAAATATATTAATAATACAGTTTTAACAAAAAAAAATATTCTTATTAAGTAGGCCTCTTAAATGAAATAAAAAAAATCAAATAAAAGTAAACGCAATTTATAAACCCAACACTTTAGTCTTTAATGAATCCTAATAAAATGTTATTTTTAAAAAGGGCAACAATTAATTCACGAAATAGTTTGTTAACATTGCAAAAGGGGATAAATCCGATTATATGTTTAGTAGAGATATGCAATTATTTAAAACTAATTTTTGCCGTATAAAAAAAATACTCTTGTTTTTTATGCTTTCTATTCCAATGATTTCGTTTTCACAAGAAGAAACAAAGGATGTAGCTGATGTTATTAAAAAATGGAAAAAGGATACAACACTTTCTTTATCACCTGAATTAATGGTTGGTAAAACCTATTTATCATTACTACCGGTGGTAGGTTATGCACCTGCAAATGGATTCTTAATTGGAGCTGCAATAAGTGTAACCAAGTTGTTGGCAAAGCCACCTACTAATTTATCATCCGGTATGCTTAATTTTCAATTGACTTCTAAAAAGCAATTTATTATTAATGCACGAAGTAAAATTTATTTAGCCGACAATAAATGGTTTTTGCAAGGTGACTGGCGATTTTTAATATTTGCTCAACCTACCTACGGTTTAGGTGTTAATAATGATGGAGGAAACGAATTTCTCGTAAACATAAATGGACTGGAAACTGGAGAGTCGCCTCTTGAGGAACCAATGAGATATGACTACATTAGAATTTATGAAGACTTTGTTCATAAAATTGGCAATAGTGATTGGTTTGCTGGTGCAGGAATTGCGATTGATAGATATTTCTCTATCAATGATCAGAAATTAAACCTTGATACTCTATCTGCACCATTGTATATTACAAATCATTATGCTTACTCTGTTAGAAATGAATTTCCAGCAACACAATATTTTACAAATGGCTTTAACGCAGATATTTTAACTGATACACGTGATAATATTAGTAATCCATATACAGGCTATTTTGCTTCTTTATCGTTTAGATTTAATCCTGAGTTCATGGGAAGTGAACAAGAGAGTTCGATGTTGCTTTATGATTTGCGCTATTATTTAGGACTTAGCAAAACATGCAAGCGACATTTGATTGCATTTTGGTCGTTTGGAAATTTTGTGACCAGTGGCAATGTTCCATATCTAACTTTGCCCTCTATTGGTTGGGACACCTATAACCGATCTGGAAGGGGATATATTCAAGGACGTTATAGAGGCCTTAATTTAGTATATGCAGAAAGTGAATACCGTTTTCCGATTTCAAAAAATGGTTTTATTGGAGGTGTGGCATTTGTTAATACTACATTTGTTGAAAGCTATCGGCAAAAGCTTTTTGAAAAAGCAGCACCGGGAGTAGGAGCAGGTGTTCGAATTAAGATGGATAAACGAGCGAGGGTAAATCTAACAATTGATTTGGGATATGGATCTGATAACTCTAGCGGAATTTATTTTAATCTTCAGGAAGCTTTTTAATAGCACTGAAACTTTATTATTTATTATATCCACTCCACGTTTTCCATTTTTCTGAACCAGGTAAGTTGACGTTTGGCGTAATTACGGGTATTCTTTTTAATCAATTCAATAACTTCTTCCAGCGAAATATTTCCATCAAGAAATCTAATCATTTCTTTATAGCCCACCGTTTGTAAAGCATTGTGATGTTTATATTTTAATACACTTTTTACTTCATCGAGTAATCCCAACTTTATCATTTCATCAACACGTTGTTCAATTCGATTATATAGTTGGGCACGATCCATATTGATTCCAATCACTTTTGTTGAAAAATTTCTGGCATTTTTCCCCTTTCGATTTTGCAAAAAAGTAGAGTAGGGGGTACCGGTTGCTAAACAAACTTCCAATGCTCGCATCAATCTTTGCGGATTTTGCAAATCAATCTTTTGGTAATAATCAGCATCCTTTTCCAACAAAAGTTGTTGTAAAAAACTGATTCCATTTAATTCATATTGGTTGCGCAATTGCTTTCGTATTGTTTGATTCTCCTCTGGTAAATCATCAAATCCCTGTAACACTGCATTGATGTATAAACCAGAGCCACCAGTCATCACAAGAATATCATGTTTAGCAAAAAGCTTTTCAATTAATGCTAACGCATCTATTTCAAAACGTCCTGCATTATAATTTTCTGCTATTGAAATAAAATTAATAAAGTGATGAGGGATCTCAGCAAGTTGTTCAACTGAAGGTTTGGCTGTTCCAATCGTTAATTCAGTATAAATCTGTCGGCTATCAGCCGAAACAATTTCAGTACTATACTGTTTAGCCAACTCAATTGCTTTGGCCGTTTTGCCTGATGCAGTAGGACCAACAATTACGATTAGTTGCTTCATTTATAATAAAAAGTCCCGATAATTCGGGACTCTGCTTTTTAACTATTAATTAAATATTCTATTAAACATCTTCTTCAAGAGGTTCGTCATCACCACTTGATTCTTCTTCCATTTCCATGTCTTCATCATCTTCTCCTTCACTATTCATGCCTACGAGTTCCTCATCTTCAACACCTTCTTCAGCTGTATGAATTGCGTCTGGTTCAGCAACAATATCATCATCCAAATCTATATCATCATCAACCAAAATGGATGGTTTAGCCGCGATAACATTAAATTGTTTGGGTGCTTCACCCACTGATTTTACGCACGAAGGATAAGGTTTAATCGGGTCGGCATTCGGAATTATTTTGATCAACTCCATGGTAAAATTCCAACCTGCTTCATAGTCGCTGATGTATAAAAACTTCTGATGAGGATCGGTAATGAAATCGCATAAACGAGATTTTTTCATCAACGGAACTAACTCGTCCTCTTTTATTTTTCTTTTCTCTAAAGAAATTTCCTGACCCTTTTTCCAAAAATCATTACTCACAAAAAAAGAAGCTGATTTTTTATCATCGAAACCAATAGAAGATTGTATAGTGTGGTGCAAGTCTTCAAATGTTTGCGTGCTTCTGATATCAATATCACGCTGCACATCATCATAATCTTCAAAAATAATTCTAAACCTGTATACTAAAGACATCGTTTTTGTTTTTAAATTGCTGCAATAAATTTATACTTTTCTTGAATTGCAATGGTTACTTTATTTATTTAATTTTTAACAATTGATACTGTAATGCAAAGGAAATAATTTTATTCTAACTCAGAAATAGTTTTTACCGGCTTTAGCCCCATCTCCTTCGCCTTAAGCAACAAATAATTAAAGGCTTCTTCAAACTGACTGGAAATTACTCCATCAATTATGGCTTCGCGAATACTATTTTTTAATATTCCCACTTCACGACCCGGCTTTAAATTAAATGTTTGCATTATGTGTTCGCCCGAAATGGGAGGTTGCCAGTTGCGCATTCGGTCTTTTTCCTCCACTTCAATTATTTTGCTTTTAACCAACTCGAAATTTTGGCGATAGCGTTTTACTTTATATTCGTTTTTTGTAGTGATATCGGCATGGCATAGCGTCATCAGATCATCAACATCATCACCCGCTTCAAATAATAATCGTCTAACAGCAGAATCGGTTACTTCGGCCTTTGCCAAAACAATTGGCCGAAGATGCAACAACACTAATTTCTGCACATATTTCATTTTTTCATTGAGCGGTAGTTTGAGTTGTTTGAAAATAGTAGGTACCATTCTTGAACCTTTATCTTCATGACCATGAAAAGTCCATCCATCAATAGGGTCAAATCGCTTGGTAGGTGGCTTTGCAATATCATGAAGAATGGCTGCCCACCTCAACCAAAGGTCGTTGGTATGATTCGAAATATTGTCGAGTACTTCTAAAGTATGATAGAAATTGTCCTTATGGCTTTTTCCATTTATTGTTTCAACACCAAAGAGCGTAGCCATTTGTGGAAATATCAAATGGAGTAATTTGGTTTCGAACAATAATTTAAAACCAATAGAAGGTTTCGCAGAGAGAATAATTTTATTCAACTCGTCACTCACTCTTTCCATGCTTACAATTTTAATCCTTTCGCGCTGTTCCGTTATAGCACTTAATGATTGTGTATCAATAATGAAATTTAATTGTGATGCAAAACGAATGGCACGCATCATTCGAAGCGGATCATCTGAATAGGTAATGGAAGGATCGAGCGGTGTACGGAGAATTTTATTAGTTAAATCTGAAATGCCATTAAATGGATCAATCAACATTCCATAGTCGTTTTGATTGAGGCTTATTGCTAAGGCATTAATGGTAAAGTCACGTCTTTCTTGATCTTCTTCTAAAGTGCCTGATTGAACATCCGGTTTTCGTGAGTGTGTTGAATAAGACTCTTTTCGTGCACCTACAAATTCTATTTCGTAATCTTCGTAACGTAACATTGCAGTTCCAAAATTTTTGAAAACGGTAACGTTTGTTTCCTTACCAATTTTTGAGGCCACTTTATTGGCAATTGCTATTCCATCACCCAGCACCACAATATCAATATCTTTTGAAGGGCGCTTCAACAAAACATCGCGAACAAAGCCGCCAATTACATAAGCTTTTGCCGATTCTGTTTTAACCGTATCTGCTATAATTTGAAATACAGGATGAACGAGGTGCGCTTTCAAAATTTATTTAAAATATTGGTGCTATGATAGCTTAAATGCACAATTAAAAAATTATTTTCGGATAAATTTAATCTTTCCATCCAGTTCTAATTTTAGAATAACAGATGGAAGAACATTGTTTTTTTCGTTCTGCCGCAAATTTACCACATAGTCAACGCCTTGCAAAACTTCATCCCCAATATCAATATAATTTGCCGGAGCAGCTTGACTGCTAATATTTGCTGAAGTACTTACAATAGGTTTGTTTAATTTGCGTATGAGCTGTTTGCAAAATTCGTCTTTCACAATTCTAATGGCTACCGATCCATCGGCAGCTAAAACACAAGGAGGAAGGCCGGCACCTTTTGGATAAATAATCGTTAACGGACGGTCGCTAAACTCGATCAAATCCCAGGCATTAGATGGAACATCTTTAACAAAACGCTGCAGGCGCGATTCATCGTCCACCAAAACAATCAAACTTTTATTTTCGTTACGTTTTTTAAGATTTACTATTTTCTCCACTGCTGTTGCATTAGTTGCATCACAACCAATTCCCCAAATGGTATCGGTAGGATAAAGAATAGTTCCTCCTTCTTTTAAAACCGCTACAGCCCTCTTTAATTCGTCATCAAACGATTGTTTCATGCGGCAAAAATAGCTTTTAGGCTTTTTCCATTTTTAATTAATTGAACGAATATTGTTGTTCAGCACTTTTTACTCCTTACTAAAAAGCTATTTTCGCACCAATGAAAAAAAATATTTCAATAAAAAAAACAAGTCACAAGCGACCAGTAATATTAGTAACTAATGATGATGGTATAACTGCCCCGGGATTGGAGGCTTTGGCTCAGGTGATGAGTACAATTGGAGAAGTGGTTATTGTGGCGCCCGACAGTCCTCAGTCGGCAATGGGACATGCTATTACCATCAACAGACCGCTGCGATTAGATAAAGTTAATTTACATGGTCCCCTAACTGCTTATCAATGTTCGGGCACACCGGTTGATTGCGTTAAATTAGCAGTGAATAAAATTTTAAAACGTAAGCCCGATTTTTTGGTTTCAGGAATCAATCACGGCTCCAATTCCTCCATCAATGTAATTTATTCCGGGACGATGTCTGCTGCAATGGAAGGCGCCATTGAAGGTATTCCTTCCATTGGGTTTTCGTTACTCAACTTCAGCCTTGACGCTGATTTTAGACCCGCAAAGCATTTTGTTAAAATTATCACACAAAACATTTTAAAAATCGGTTTGCCTGAAAACACACTGTTGAATGTAAACATTCCCAATTTGCCTTTAACAAAGATAAAAGGTGTTAAAATCTGCCGTCAGGCAAATGCTAAATGGCAGGAAGAATTTGATGAGCGCACTGATCCGAACAAACGTAAATATTACTGGCTTACCGGCAAATTTGTAAATATGGATACTGCCGATGATACAGATGAATGGGCATTAAAACAAGGATATGTTTCAGTGGTTCCGGTTCAATTTGATTTTACGGCTCATCATGCAATACCTCATCTCAATAAAGTTAAATGGCATGATTGATCGTTTGCAACGCGACTCTATTTTATCGGGCATAGTGATAGGAGTTATTTCTATTACCTTGAACTATCTGGCTCTTTATAATTTTGATAGAGGATATCAGTCAGTAACCGGCCACTCATCGCTGTTGATTGCTCCGCGCATTCAACTAATTATTTTAGCCGTTAATATTATTCTATTCAGATTTATGATTGTGAAATGGAACAAGCAAGAAACTGCCCGAGGATTATTACTCACCCTTTTTGTGTCTATGGCAGGTTATATGTTGAACCGTAAATTCCAATTTATTTAAATGAGAACTGATCATTTTTTAGTTGGCTTTACAAGTGGATTAATAGCACCGCTTATCGGTTTTTATTTTTACTATCAACTGTTTTTC
This sequence comes from Bacteroidota bacterium, assembly GCA_031409815.1. Lineage (GTDB taxonomy): Bacteria > Bacteroidota > Bacteroidia > AKYH767-A > OLB10 > JANLUX01. Next base: position 12,444 of record JANNXV010000181.1, on the reverse strand, counting down.
GCTTATATGGGATTTCAATCGTTTTACAAACATGTTTCATCGAGTGATAAACTAATTTCGGTTTTGAGTATAGGGGTGATATTAAACCTGGTTTTGTTTTTTATTTTTTATCAAACAGAAAAAGATAGAAGTCTTAAAGGAGTGGTGGGTGCAACTTTTATGTATGCGTTTTTAGTATTGTATTATAAAATGATTCGTTAATCTTATAGCATCAAATTGAACTACTACATTATTGCAGGAGAAGCATCGGGTGATTTGCATGCGGCTAATCTGATAAAGGAAATTAAAAAGCTGGATAGTGCTTCAAAATTTCGCTGCTGGGGTGGCGATTTAATGCAACAACAAGGAGCAACTCTTGTAAAGCATTATCGCGATTTAGCTTTTATGGGTTTTATTGAAGTAATCGCAAACCTGAAAACTATTTTGCGAAACATCGATTTCTGCAAAAAGGATATTTTAGAAAACCGACCTGACGCTTTGATTTTGGTGGATTATCCCGGTTTCAATTTACGGATTGCAAAATTTGCTACGGAAAATGGCATCAAAGTTTTCTATTATATATCACCTCAAATTTGGGCCTGGAAACAATCACGAGTGCACGATATCAAAAAATATGTTGACCGCATGTTTGTAATTCTGCCTTTTGAAAAGGAGTTTTATAAAAAGTTTGATTGTGATGTTGATTTTGTGGGCCATCCATTGTTGGATGCCATTGAGGCTAACAAATTAATTACCGATGATTCATGGAAGCAGCAAAACAGTTTTGATGACACTCCAATTGTTGCATTATTGCCCGGAAGCCGCAAGCAAGAAATTAGTACCATGTTGCCATTGATGTTAAGTGCAGCTGCATCATTTAAAGAAATACAATTTGTTATTGCTGGTGCTCCATCTGTTGCCAATGAGTTTTATGAAACATTTACCAGAGGTTATGATCATGTTGCTATAGTTTATAATCAAACTTATCAATTGCTCAGCCATTCAAAAGCTGCATTAGTTACTTCAGGTACTGCCACTTTGGAAACTGCTTTGTTTGGTGTGCCTGAAGTGGTTTGTTATAAAGGTAATATGATTTCGTACCAGATTGCAAAACGATTGATTAAAGTGGAATATATTTCGCTGGTAAATCTGGTGATGAAACGAGAAGTAGTGAAGGAACTGATCCAGCATGAACTTACAGTTGAAAATCTGACCAAGGAATTAAAGGGTTTGCTTTATGATGAAGCAAAGAGAAAAACATTGTTGAATGATTATAAAGAACTTCAAAATATGCTTGGAGGCGGAGGTGCCTCAGCAAAAACGGCACAATTGATAAAACAGAAACCGAGTTTTTAACACTTTTTTATTTCGTTTGTGTATGTAAAAAATTAGTAGTTACTTTATCATCTAATTTTATCCAAATACCCTATTTAATCTAATTACCACCATCTAATATCTCAATATGATTTCATCAATGCTGACTTAGAACTTCCCATTTTTTAAATAAAATGTGAACCGACTTAAATTTTGCAAGATGAACTTAGCCAATTGCTATCCACTCTAAAAAAAACTTAAAACCATACCCTTATGAAAAACCTATTACTCAATTTAAAGAATCAAAAACCTGGTTCTAAAACATCATTTTGTCAATTGCTAATGTATTTGGCAATAATTTTTGGAACTTCCAACAGCCAAGCACAATACACTCCCGGTAAAATTGCTGTGGTGGTTGTTGGCAACGGTAGTGGAGCATTAACTACAGCTGCAACACCGGTATTTATTAAACAGTTTAATCTAACAGGAACAGGTCAATCGGGAACTGTAATTACCACACTTCCAACAACTGCAGTTGCAGGTGCAGGTACTATCAACCGTGCATTGACTTTAAGTGGCACCAGCACTTCAGAAGGACTCCTGAATTTATCGTCAGATAGAAAACAATTGTTGCTTGGCGGTTATAATTCGAGTGTTGGATTAGCTGCAGTTTCGTCTTCTGTTTCAACCACTTTTCCAACTAATACACGAGTAGTAGCCAAAATTGGTGCAAGCGGTACCGCTGATACCCGTACCACTTTGTTTACCTCTTATTCTGCTCAAAGCATTCGATCGGCTACAAGTTTAGATGGCACCAATTATTGGACAGCGGGTTCAAACGGCATTAATTATTTACCGGATGCAAACATTGCAGCACCAACCGCATTAGGAACCTTAAATACTCGAGGCATAGGCATATTTAATAATCAGTTGTATGTCTCCAGTGGTTCTGGTAACACAAGGTTAGCAACAATAGGTGCAGGTTTACCAACTTCAGGAACTCCTACTGTTACCAATTTGAGTGGTTTCTTAACCAATACGGGCGACCCCTATTCATACATATTTATTGATTTGAATGGTGGTGGACCTGATTTGGTTTATGTGGCTTCGCTAAATACTGCTCCTGCTGGCTTGCTAAAATATTCGTCAAACGACAATGGTGCCACTTGGACTTCGCGTGGAAGTATAACCGGAAATGTTTTTGGTGTTACAGGAGTTGTTAATAAATGTGGCGGTTCAACCAATGTGGATTTATATATTACATCAAATACCAGTAACGCTAAGCCTAACTCGTTGTATAAATTTACTGATGTTGGTGTTTTCATTGGTGCACCAGCTAATATTACTTCAAATGGATCTGCATTAAATGGGGTAGGTGTAGCCACATTGCTTGCAACTGCTGCAGCAAATACTGCCTTTGGTGGTGTTGCATTTACGCCCAATAGTTTCTTAACAAGTAACACTATTTTTTCGGTAACAGGTGGCAATGGATGTACAAACCCTGGTGTAACTATTGGCTTATCGGGTTCTTCCACCGGCATCAATTATCAATTATTTAATGGTCTTAGTGGTTTAGCAACTTTAGCGGGTACCGGAAGCCCAATCAGTTTTGGAAATATCACAACACCTGGCATTTATAAAGTGGTGGCAAGTAATCCTCTTACCGGATGTGTTGATACCATGACTAATTCAATTTCAATCAATCCACTACCAGATGGCTTCCTTACCTCATTTCCATCTAATCTATGTTCAGGTGAAATTGTTAATTTGATTTTTAACGCAACAAATGGAACAGGGCCCTTTGAGCTCGTGATTGATGGTATTACCTACACCAATGTTCAAAATGGTGATACTGTTCTGTCTGCACCAGTTCTTGCGCCAGGTTCTGACTTTAATCTACAATCTATTTTAGATTTGGGTGTTAATCCAAATTGTACTAATCCTCTTAATATATTTTATAATGTTACAGCAACACTTCCACCACTTTGGTACAAAGACTTAGATAATGATGGATACACTGATGGAAATATACTCGTACAATGTTTACAACCCCCGGGTTACAAATTAGGTTTTAATTTAGTCAACTTTGATAATGACTGTGATGACAACAATCCTGCGCTCAATCCGGGTGTACCTTTTGTGTTGAATTGCCCAACAAATACTAGTGTAAGCAATGATGCAGGCGCATGCGGTGCAGTTGTTAGTTATACTGCACCTACCTATCCATATAATTGTGCAGACACTATTTATTCCAGCTCCATTAGTATATCGAGTCCCGCACTTACTTTGAACAATACAATATTGTTTAATACCACTTATACACCAAGTGGACCAGGAACAATTACTTTTAGCGCAAAAGGTGATCTGGATGGGGATGGTAGTTTCGGAAACCTGGAGCAATGGACTTTTTTAGACGAGGGTGCGAATAATTTAGCCCAACTGGGTGCTAGTGGAAATTTTAGTGATCAATGTAATACGACTTTTACCATAACCATTCCTGTTAGTCAGGCAACATTGGCAGCTTGGATTGCTAATGGATCTGTTAATTTTAATGTATCAGGAACCAACAATATAAACACAAATCTTTGTCCGAGCGATTTTATAGAGATAACTTTAAACTATCCGCGTGCTGTCGTGCTTACTCAAACTGCCGGTTTGGTAAGCGGCTCCTTATTTCCGGTGGGAACAACCACTAATTCATTTACTGCAACCGATGCTTTAGGCAATGTAGCCAACTGTAGTTTTAATGTAACAGTTTTGGATGCAGAAGCACCATCCATTACATGTCCTTCCGACATTAATGTTGATAATACTTTAGGACTTTGTGGTGCTGTGGTAAATTTTGTGATTTCAGCAACAGACAATTGTAGTATTCAATCGTTAAATGGTAGTCATCAATCCGGTGATTTCTTTAATGTGGGTACCACTCAGGTTAGCTTTACTGCAACTGATGACGCAGGTAACACCGCTAGTTGCAGTTTCAATGTAACAGTTACAGATAATGAAGAACCGGTTATTATACCTAAAACTAATTTAATTTCAGAAAACTTTGAATCCGGATCATTGCCTTTAGGTTGGAGTGCAACTGGTTTATGGCATGTTACCAGTGCATGTTCAGCAGGTGCTCCGCCAAATCCAAACAATTGGGCTTATTATGGTAGTGGTGCATTCTGTAGTTTTAATGTGGGAACAACCTCAGGTGCATTAACTGCGCCTAGTATTACCATTCCGGCAGGTGTTTCTTCAGCTACACTTCGTTTCCGATCAATTTATGAAGGCGAAGGTGGTAATCCATTTGACCAAGCTGAATTAAGAGTAAATAACGTTCAAATACTAAATGTGAGTTCAAGTTTTTCCCAATTATCTTGGAACACCATTTCTGTTGATTTGAATTCATATATAGGTCAAACCATTTCTTTATCCTGGTTTTTTAATTCATTCGATGGAATTGCTAACTCATTTCTAGGCTGGCAAATTGATAGCGTTAATGTAAGTTATGTTAATAACACAGCATGTCCTGTTTCAATAACAGCAAATCTATCGGTAGGGTCATGCGACACAACAATATCTTGGCAAGCTCCAATTGCTATTGACAACTGTGGTTTACAATCGTTCACCAGTAATTACCAGCCTGGCGATGCCTTTCAGCCGGGTTTAAACACGGTAACTTATACTGCAACAGATGTGAATGGAAATTCGTCAACATGCAGTTTTAATGTTACCATAACCGAATCAATTGCACCTGCAATTGTATGCCCTGCTGATATAATAGTTAATAGTGATAATGGTAATTGCGGAGCAGCTGTAAATGTACCAACACCTTTATTTATTGATAATTGCGCTTTGTCAAGTAATGCCTTAAACTTTGACGGGATAAATGATTTTGTGGATCTGGGTCCCAGTCTCGGAAACTTTGGTTATTCTGATTTTACCATTGAAGTTTTGATTAAAACCTCGGCCGCCAATTCATCAATATTATCAAAACGCCAGGGTTGCGGTTTTACCAATTTTTACACCCTAAAAACTGAAGGCGGACAACTATTTTTTGAAGCCGGCCCGTTTAATTCTATTTATGGTGCTTTTGTTAATGATAATACCTGGCACCATGTGGCTGTTGTTTCGGGTGGCTCTCAAATTCAATTATTTTTAGATGGTGTTTTACAAGGAACAATACCACAGATATATTTCTTAAACGATCCGGTTAACTTGTTATTAGGCTCTGAGGACTGCACCGGACGTTTTAACGGAACTATGGATGAATTGCGAATTTGGAATGTGGCCCGCACCCAGGCGCAAATACAGGCCAATATGAATCTTGAAATACCAATTGCTACCCCTAATTTAGAAGCAGTGTATCATTTTAATCAGGGTGTTCCGGGAGGCAATAACCCAGGTCAGTCCATATTGACAGATGCAAGTGGAAATGCTAATAACGGTGTATTGCAAAACTTTGCACTCAATGGTGGTACCTCCAATTTTGTTAGTGGAAGTCCTATATTCTCCGGTTTAACATTAACTAATTCATATACCAACACACCCAGTGCTTCAGGCTATTATCAGGTTGGAACTACCAATGTTGTATGGACAGTTACCGATTTTAGTGGAAATACCGATACCTGTATTCAGCATATAACAGTAATTGATAATCAGCCTCCGGCTATTAGCTGCCCTAACGATACCATTGTTTGCGCCCAAGTGCCCACAATAGTGCAATATTATCCTCCAATAGCAACCGACAATTGCAGCAACCAAAATTTGATTGTAAACGGCAATTTTGAAACCGGTGATTTTAATGGCTGGACGGTGTTTAATGGTACTTCAACTAGTGATGATTGTACTCTACCATGGACGGTAGCACATTCAGGGACTGAATGCAAAACTGTTAGTAATCCTATTGAGGGAAGTTTTGCGGCCTACACTGCCTTTGATGGAAACGGACCCACACAATATATTATGCAACAAACTATAGCAGTACCCTTAAATGTAACATTTGCTTCACTTTCGTGGAAAGAGGTTGCGGATATTGATGTTTTTAGTGTAATACCCAGAACATTTAAAATAGAATTATACAATGCTAATAACACTGTTTTGTTAGGCGCAGTTTACTCCGAATCATTCTTTAATGGTAATACAACTTTTCCATGGACAATGCATTCAGTTAGTATGAGTGCTTTGCTTGGAGCACATGAAGGTGAAAATGTTATTTTAAAGTTTATTGCAGATGTGCCAGAATTTCTCACAGGACCTGGTGGGTTTGCAATAGATGATATTAAACTGGTAGTTAACCCGATTACCATTAGCCAAATTGCTGGAATACCATCAGGTGGCGCTTTCCCATTAGGGCTAACCACTAATACCTTTCAGGCTACCGACAATGCTGGTAATAGTTCCACTTGTAGTTTTACTGTAACAGTAGGTGATATTACACCACCTGTATTAAGTTGCCCCGGAGATATTACAGTAAACAACGAACCAGGTTTTTGTGGTGCCAGCGTAAATTATTTAGTATCGGCAGCTGATTATTGTAATGATGCAGTTATTACTCAAACCGCAGGTTTGCCAAGTGGTTCATTCTTCCCAACGGGTACCACACTCAACACGTTTTTTGTTACCGATTCGTTAGGCAACAGTACTACCTGTAGTTTTAATGTTACGGTTATAGATAATGAAGCACCCGTATTTGTTAGTCCATTAAACAATGTTCCGGCAGGGTATAGTTTCAGTGCTTTGGCAGGTGTTCCTCTCGAAGATCTGACAATAGGTGCGACCCAACTTTTTGGAGTCAATATTGACGATGCAAGTTCACCTTTAAAAACACTGCCATTTGCCTTTACTTATCTTAACACAAATAGAACACAGTTTTCAGTATCGAGCAATGGCCTTATTGGTTTCGGACCGACAACAGTTTCAACTGCTTTTACAAACAACACAAGCAATATTGCCAACAATAATGTTTTATATGCTTATTGGGACGATTTACACACCGGTACTGATGGATCAGTAAATTACAAAGTGTTTGGAACAGCTCCCAATCAAAAATTAGTGATCGAATGGAAGGTTAGGAATTTTGGCGATGCTTTGCCAAATGATGGCAATGCTGGTTATACTAAAACCATACAGGCATGGCTTTTTGAAGGTACTAATCAAATACAATATGTGTATGGCAATGGTACAAATAGCACGCGTGATGGATCAACTATCGGTTTAAGAGGAGCAAGCAACACACAATTTAATGAAGTAACCACTACTACGCATACCAATTCAACAGTAGCTATTAGTGATCTGAATGTACTATGGCCGGGCAGTAGTCAATCGTATTTATTTTCACCTGCAATTGGTGGTTGCCCACAATCAATTTCAGGAAATCTTTCTGAGGGTGCTTGTGATTCAGTAATTAGCTGGACACCACCATTAGCTATTGATAATTGTGCGATGCAATCATTAACCAGTAACCATAACCCCGGAGATGCATTTCCGACAGGTGTAACAAACGTAGTTTATACTGCAACCGATGTAAATGGAAACATTTCAACCTGTAGTTTTACAATTACTTTAATTGAAAATGTTCCACCGGTTATTGTTTGTCCAAACGATACTTTTGTTTGTGGTAGTGGACCAACTTTTGTTAATTTTAATGTAACTGCCACTGATAACTGCCCAAATGCATTTAACAACCTTACCTATAAAAATAATTTGTTAGATAATCCGGGTAACGAAACGGGCAATTTTAGCAGTTGGACAATTACTCGCGAAGATGGTTTACCATGGTTGAATACAGGACAATATGGAGAAACGCATACAGGCAATTATTCATTTGGCGGATCCTTTGGTTGGAATGAAATGTACCAGGAAGTAGATTTAATTGCAAAAGGCTATACTGCACTTGAATTAGATGCATCGCCACCATTTTCAGTAAGTGAGTGGTACAAGGCATCCGATTGTTGTACGCCAAGCGATAATTATTATTTCAAAGCAGAACTTTTAGATGGTATCGGTGCAGTGTTGGAGGAATTTAATTTCGGAAACGAACAATTTCCAGAGCAATCAAATGCGGTTTGGCAACAGGTAAGCCATACTTTCTTAGGCTATCCGGCCGGTGTCAGAAAAATTCGAATTACTCATGCTTCAAGAGATAACGAATATTATTATGGCAATTATGGAACCGTTATTGACGATGCATTTGTTGGAGAAATTGCAAGTGGTTTAGTAGTTAGCCCTGCTTCAGGAAGTGTTTTTCAACCTGGTACCACCACTGTTAACGCTTTAGCAATTGATGCAAGTGGTAACACGGCACTTTGCAGTTTTAATGTAACAGTTAATGCGCTTGCCATCAGTTGCACAGCCACCGATTTTTGCAATGGACCTAATGATGGAGCTGCTCAGGTAAGTATTACTTCAACTCCATTATTCTTAAATATTACTGCACCTTCGCCTTATCAATTTGGCATTACAACATCTCTCTTTGGCCCTGCTATTGGAAACTTGCCGATAAATGGAGATATTGAATATTATGCTCCACTAAATCTGGGTTGCGCTTCATTTCCGGCAGGCACCTTTACAGGGAAAATAGCTCTTATCGACAGAGGCGTTTGTACTTTCGTTTCAAAAGTTTTAAATGCGCAGGCTGCAGGAGCAATTGGTGTGATAATAGTAAATAATAATGCCGGTCCTCTTGTTACAATGGCTGGAATTGATCCAACTATTGTAATTCCTACAGTAATGGTGAGTCAGAATGATGGTCAGATTATTAAGGATTTTCTTAGTAATCCGGATGTGGTAACAGGTCACACTACGCTTTACTCGTACTTATGGAGTAATGGAGAAACAACTGCTGCAATTAATAATATACCGGCAGGTCAGTATAGTGTAACCGTTACTGATGAATATGGTTGCAATGCCACTTGCACCAGCCAGGTTAATGATTTAATGCTTCCACCTGCTATTAGTTATGTTGGCTCATCTACATTATGCGATGGCGATTCGGTTGTTATAGCAGTTGACTCTACATCAAATCGAAGGTTTGCGTCCAGTGTAATTTCATTTAGTAGTGAATACGATACTTTAAATTGGAGTGCTAATCAGGCTTTGGGAGCACCTGATTTGTATCCTACTTATGGTGATATTAGTTTAGCTTGGGCAAGTTTATTGGAAGATGAACCAATTGAATTTATTGAATTAGGTTTTAATAATGCTGCACCAATTAATTTTATTGATATTTATGAAACATTTGGCGCTGGTGCAATAGAAGCGGTTTATGTAAAAGATTCATTTGGTGTATACCAGAATGTTTACTCTGCCATAGCTTCGGTCCAACCAGCGGTGGCCAGAATTTTACACATTACATTCCCAACTACAGCATTTAATGTTTCTAGTGTTTTTATCGTGTTGAATTCTGCAGCAGTTCCGGGTTGGAATGAGATAGATGCAGTAGCAATAGGTCAGTTGAATATTACTTCTTACTTATGGTCAACAGGAGCTACTACTCCGAGTATAACTGTTAATGCAGCCGGAAACTATAGTGTTGTAGTTACCAACTCGACAGGTTGTGTAGATAGCAGCCAAATGGAAGTATTGCCAGGTACATGTGATATTGTTTTTAACTTAACAGTATTTATCGAAGGGTACTACATAGGTGGAGGTACAATGCAATCAGTATTGCTTAATTCTGGGGTAGGCGTAAACTCTAATATGTGCGATTCCATAATTGTGGAGTTACATGATCAATTTAACCCCAATTTAATACTTGCATCTGATACAGTTGTGCTAAACATAAACGGTTTAGCAACCATGTATTTTGCGCCTGAACTCAACGGAACATCGGCTTATATAGTTATCAGAAGCCGGAATGCCGTTGAAACCTGGAGTAAGATGCCGGTTTCATTTGGCACTAATACCAGTTTTGATTTTACACAGTAGCTAAATACTGTTAATACATTGTTTGTTTGTTAAAGCAATCGGATTCAGTTTTGAATCCGGTTGCTTTTTTTATGAAAAGACTTGTTATAAAGGTGGTTTTTGGCTAGGGTAGAGCAGTATGGAGAGATGAATTGAACCCGGAAATTCAATCATGATTATTTAAGATAACACTTCCTTAACCCATTAAATCCTTATTAAATTAAAAAAAGTTCTGGCCGTCAGCCGGGACTTTTTTTTACGGTTTAACGTAACTTTAGAAAACTCATAATTGTTAGTTAAAAGAGATTGATAATGTTGATTTAGCCAAGCAAAAAACAGATTGATACAAGGCCTTGGTTTGTTTGAGAGCAACTTAATTGATACCTAAGGTGAAGAATTAATTGATTGAAATAGTTAATCTAAATTGAAATCAAGAGATTTTAAATCCAGAGATTCTAATTTGCTTGGAACGATCCAGAAATCCCATTTTAAATATCAATATAATCCACATATTGAATAACTAATGATTAATCTAAAGTTAGAAAACAATCATTTAAGCGTTTAAAAGTTAGCGTCCTTAAGGTTGACTCAAAAGCTCCCTTAAACATTATTAGAATTGAAAACCGAAGACCCTGATTCGAGTTTTACCTCGTAAAGTACGTAAAATAAAAAGAGCCTATATTGTCTTATAATTAATATTATGTTAAATAGACTATTCAAAAGAAAAGGATCATTTAGATCCCTTTCCGATTACTTGCATTCAATTACCAAGTGCATCCATTTGCTTTTTCATCTCAGCTGCCTTATCTAACTGTCCAAGCCTTGAATATAATTGTTTCAAAGAATTCAGGGTACTCCAATCCTTCGGATTTAGTTCATATGCTTTTTCAAAATAAGGCTTTGCTTCACCAAACTTTGCATCAAACTGAGTTTTCATTTTATCATATTCTGCTTGCTTGCTTGGTGGCAGTTTATTGGCTTTATCAACCATTTCTACTCCCTGGTTAAACAGCAATGCACCAAGATTATAATAAGCATCAAAATATTGAGAATTTAATTCAATCGCCTTTTTATAAGATTCAATAGCAATTGGCTGATTACCGGCCTTATCGTTAATGTTACCTTTTACTGAATATAAATTAGCATTTTTAGGATCTAAAGCAATGGCTTGATCGATAATGCTTAAGGCATCTTTATCTCTACCGCTCATTAAGTAAATATTCAATTGATCAAGCAATAAATTAGCATCTGCCGGATATTTCTGACGACCAGCCTGCAAAGTAACTAATGAATTTGCGGTATCCTTTTCTGTCAGGTAAATTTTAGATAAAAAATTGTATCCCTTTGCTCCACCATAATTCATGTCGATACACTGCTGATAGTATTTCTTAGCTTTTACATAATCCTTGTCTTTTTCTGAAGCTAAAGCAGCATTATAGATTGCTAATGTGTCGGTTTTATTAAGGTATTTTTTGCTGATATCTATTGATGATTCGAAATTACTAACCGCATTTTTGTAATCCTTCTCTTTAAATTTATCAACGCCTTCATTTAAAAATTGAGACCCCATTATGGCTAACGACTTATCCAAATCGTCCTTGTACTCCTTTTTAGTATCAAGTTCGAGGGTTTTTTCGTAAGATTTATAGGCTTCCGGCAGTGAGCCTTGCTTTAGTGCATTAAATTCAGGCTTTTTACTTTCATAAATGGCATGATAAATCAATCCCCGATAATACCATGTTTTAGCCATCGTATTGCTCGATTCGTTGGTTGCTGCCAAATCAATAGCTGTTTTTGCCTTGTCCAGATCGTCATAACGTAAATAGTTATAAGCAGTTTGCACTTGTGACTTTTGCGCCATTGAAACACTACTTACTGTAAGCAGCAATGCAAATGACATTGTTTTTATTTTCATAATCAATGGTTTATATTAATTGACTTTTAGTTATTCTTCAGGGTTTCCTTCTTCGGTTGAATCTGTTATATCAGCATCGTTAGCGTCACCATGTCCATTTAATTCCGGATCAATGGGTGATGATTCCATAGAGTCACTACTTCCAAGTGCATTCTCAATTTCTATAGGGCTCACAATTTCTTCTACTTTGGCTACTGAAGCAATTTCGTCCTCATCATCTAGTTTAATCAATCTTACACCTTGGGTTGCACGTCCCATAACGCGTAAATCGTCAACAGGCATACGTATGGTAATGCCCTATTTATTGATAATCATTAAATCGTCACTTGCAAGCACCGCCT
>JANNXV010000180.1:0-2189 GCA_031409815.1 Bacteroidota bacterium | reverse complement strand
TTCAGGAGTGATTAATATTCCGGGGTCTAACAAAGCGCTCATTATCCGTCATGGAGAATTTTTAACAGTGTATTCAAACCTCACACAGGTTTTTGTGAAAACGGGCGATAAAGTAACCACCAAACAAAAAGTGGGGCAAGTAGGCACTAACAGCGATGATGATAAAGGTGAATTGCACCTGGAAATCTGGAAAAACACCAGCAAACTCAATCCGCAGGATTGGCTGACAAGGAAGTGACTTTGTGCAGCAGTAAGCAGTTGCAGTATAAACTGTTTTTTGATCACTCAATTAATAGTAATTAGTTTGTAATTTTTTGTAATTAATTTATCCACTAAGTAGAAATACCTATTGAGCGAGTTATTGCATGGTGTATATTACACAAATTAATAAATTACTCATTTTCTAACTCAATAATATTTATATGAAAAACTTTATCTCTCTTTTAGTTTTTGTTTGGTTAATGACAGTTTCAAAAAATGCAACCGCACAACCCGGCACTTTAGATACTACTTTTAGTAATGATGGTATTGTTACAACAGACTACGGTTCTTTAAATGATTTTGCCACAGGGATTGCAGTTCAGACAGACGGTAAAATAGTAATAGTAGGGCAAGAACAAATTTCAGGAAGTAACCACCAATTTATGGTTGGTCGATATTTAGTCAACGGTATCATTGATAGTACCTTTGGCACAAATGGACAGACTTTTACAAACTTTGGTAATAGCTTCGATGGTGCGACAGCAGTTGCAATTCAATCGGATGGTAAGATTGTAGCTGCTGGTTATGTGGCACCTGCTTATAGCTTTGCCGTAGCACGTTACACCTCTGATGGCATTTTAGATACTACATTTAATTCTACCGGAAAAGTGACAACTACCATGGGTGGTGTAGGTGCAACAGCAATAGCAATTCAATCTAACGGTAAAATTGTGGTTGCAGGTTCCAGTGGGTTAAATTTTGGGTTAGTAAGATATAACACCAATGGAATAATGGATACAACATTTGGTGTCAATGGTAAAGTTACAACCCCATTTACTGGATATGGGTGGGCCTATGGAGTCGCTCTACAGCCGGATGGTAAAATTGTTGCCGGAGGAACAATTACTAATATCGGAACTGGTGATGATTTTGCAATTGCAAGATATGATTCGTCAGGTATATTAGACACTACCTTTAATGCAAGTGGAAAATTTGTAGTTGATATAGGAGAGGATAATGCAGATGAAGCACGAGCTATGGATCTACAGCAGGATGGGAAAATTTTATTAGCAGGTTATTCTTTAAATACAAATCAGGATTTTGCAATTATTCGTGTTAACCCAGTCGGAACCCTTGATACTACCTTTGGAATTAGTGGAATACAAACGTTTAATATTAATAATACAGATAATTATTTAACGTGTATGGCTTTGCAGCCGAATGGCAAGATTTTGATGTCAGGGATAAATTATTATAATGCTACTTCCACAGATGAAATTTTATTAATAAGAATAGACGCTAACGGCATCTTAGATAACACCTTTGGTAATGCAGGGAAAGTTATTACACATATTAATTATTTATATGATGAAGCTTATGGAATTGCATTACAATCAGATGGAAAAATTCTTTTGACAGGAACTGCACAATTTAGTTCAGATGTGAATGTTGCAGTTCTTCGATATAACAATGATTTGCAATTAGGGCTTATCGATTTTTCGATTAGCGATTCGCCATTATTGGTTTATCCTAATCCTGTTAAAAGTGAATTACATGTTTGCTATACTTTAACCGAAAACGAATCCATCACAATTAATCTTTATGATATTAATGGAAAAATTGTTCAAAATTTTATGATCAATGAACTGCAACCGAAAGGCGATCACAAAGAAAGTTTTCCTTTTGACAATTCAATATCAGCTGGAGCATATATTCTTTCTATAACCAATAAGAACGCAATACAGGGATTGCAGATAAAATTAATTGTAGAATAAATCTAGAACTTTTATTACAACTTAAACTAGGATTGTGCTATTCAAACTGCAAAAGATGCCAGAGCCAGAGCGGTTTTTGAAGGAACTGTTTCAGGAGTGATTAATATTCCGGGGTCTAACAAAGCGCTCATTATCCGTCATGGAGAATTTTTAACAGTGTATTCAAACCTCACACAGGTTTTTGTGAAAACGGGCGATAAAGTAACCACCAAA
>JANNXV010000179.1:0-4866 GCA_031409815.1 Bacteroidota bacterium | reverse complement strand
TTCAGGAGTGATTAATATTCCGGGGTCTAACAAAGCGCTCATTATCCGTCATGGAGAATTTTTAACAGTGTATTCAAACCTCACACAGGTTTTTGTGAAAACGGGCGATAAAGTAACCACCAAACAAAAAGTGGGGCAAGTGGGCACTAACAGCGATGATGATAAAGGTGAATTACATCTCGAAATCTGGAAAAACACCAGCAAACTCAATCCGCAGGATTGGCTGACAAGGAAATAGTAAGCTATCTCAGAATAAATTCATGAACATTCTGGGCTTTATTTCCTTACTTTTGAAGCGTTAATAAAAATAGTATCATGTTAAACACCATATTACTTGGATTTCTCGGTGGGCTTGGCGGTCCTGAAATTTTTCTGATTATCGTTGTGCTTCTGCTTTTTTTCGGAGGTAAAAAATTACCTGAGTTAGCACGTGGACTAGGCAAAGGCATCAGAGAATTTAAAGATGCAAGCAAGCCGGAAGATGAGAAGCCAAAGATAGACGAGACTAAAAAATAAATCTTCGATATTTTTTAGTGCTTTTTAAAAAGCACTAAACATACTTCTCTCCCTTATTCATTCTTACATCGTTCACAAACTGGCGGATCATCTGCTCATCCGTTTTGCGGCAGACCAATAAAATATTTTCTGATTCCACCACAATATAATCATCCAATCCTTGTAAAACTACCAGTTTGTCTTTGGGCACATTTACAATACAATTGTGCGTATCATACAACATCACGTTTTTACCCACCACTGCGTTTTTATGATCGTCCTGTTTGATGTGTTCGTATAAAGAACCATAAGTTCCCAAATCACTCCAGCCAAATTCTGCACTCATCACATATACATTGCGTGCCTTTTCCATCACGCCAATATCAATAGATATGTTGGTACATTGTTCGTAAGCCTTTTTAATAAACTCCTCTTCACTAACTGTGTTGTAAATTGATTTTGCTTCGCTGAAAATGGCATCCATTTCCGGCAAATATTCTTTGATGGCTTTAATGATTGAATTAATATTCCAGATAAAAATTCCTGCGTTCCATAAAAACTCACCCGTTTGCAAAAAGAACTTTGCCATTTCTAAGTTCGGCTTTTCGGTAAAGGTTTTTACCTTGGAAATTTTGTTGTGTTTCTCCGTTTTATCGTCAATAAACTGAATGTAACCATAACCCGTATCAGGCCGACTGGGTTTAATTCCGAGTGTGAGTAAACAATCTTTATTGAAAGTAAAATCCAATCCCGACTTTATAGCTTCTATAAAAGCAGCTTCATTTAAGATCACATGATCTGATGGGGCTACTACAATATTTGCTTTCGGATTTTGACCAAGTATTTTATAACTCGCATAAGCAACACAAGGTGCCGTGTTTCTGCGCATGGGTTCGCTCAGCACTTGCTCCCGTTTTAAATCTGGAAGTTGTTTGAGTACCATTTCAGTATAATCGGCATTGGTTACAACGATAATGTTTTCTTTCGGGCAAACTTTTAAAAAGCGTTGATACGTTTGTTGTATCAACGTTTTGCCGGTGCCAAGTATATCGAGAAATTGTTTGGGTTGTGCATTGCGACTCATCGGCCAAAAACGGCTTCCGATACCACCTGCCATTATTACGCAGTAATTATTTGTCATCTTGTAAAAAGTAATCTGTTAATGTTAACTGATAAAAAGTGTTTGGGAGCGCAAAGCAAATAAATAATTCTATAAAACAATTATTTTATTTGAAAGAATAAATTTTAAGATAATTCTGCAAGTGCCTCTCTCAATGATTGCATCATTGCCGGTATCATTTCTTTTTTACACGTTCCTACTGATAAACGATACCAGGTTGATTCAACCGAGGCGCCAAATGCAGCAAACGGAACAACCGCCATTTTTGCTTTATTTAAAATGTAAGCGGTGATGTCTTCAGTGGTTGCAAGTACTTTCCCTTCTTTCGTTTTCTTTCCTTTCAAATCAAATTGTATGGTGAGATAAATAGCAGCCATCGGTTCAATACAACGAACTTTAAATCCTTCCTTCTGCAAGGAGGCAAATCCGTCATAAATTGCATGTAACCTGAATTCGATTTCTTCTTTGAAATTTGCCATGTAGGCATCTACTGCTGCAGTATTCGCCATAAATTTTGCGGAAGCCACTTGTTCAGCCTTTGGTGCCCATGCTCCTATGTGAGAGAGTATGGATTTCATTTTATCAATGATAAATGCAGGACCCATCGACCAGCCCACACGTACGCCTGTTGCAGCAAATGATTTTGAAAGTCCGTCAACAAATATGGTATAAGGGCGTAATTCAGGACGGAGACTTACCGGATCGTAATGATGGTTGTTGCCATAAGTCAATGCACAATAAATCTGATCGTACATAATGTACAATGGTTTCTCATCATCGCTACGACTCGCATTTTCTTCAAGCACCAAATCACAGATATCTTCTAAATGAGATTTTGTAAAAACTGTTCCTGTTGGATTTTGTGGTGAGCACAATGCCAGCAAACGTGCCCCTTTTAAATGTGGTTTTAAGTCAGCGGCTGTCATCATAAAATTGTTTTCAGCACTTACTTCAACTGCTACTCCTTCTGCATTCATCAAATGGCAATAGTGATTATTGTTCCAACTTGGCACCGGATAAATTACCTTATCACCCAGATCAATCAACGTAGAATAAACTCCATAAATCAAAGGACGTGCTCCGCCTGCAATTAAAATTTCATCAGCTGTATATTTTAAATTTTGTGTTCGTTGCAAATAATCACTCACTGCTTTGCGCAGATCCAACATTCCATTGGCAACAGGGTAATTGGTTTGACCGGATTTGTACGCAGCAATTATTTCGTCCAATAATAATTGTGGAATAGGAAATATTTGCGGATCGAAATCACCGATAGTGAGGTTGGAAATTTTTTCTCCTGAACGGATTTTTTCATTTACTTCGTTAGCGAGTTTAATAATCTCGGAGCCGATTAAATTCTCTGCCATTTGAGATACCGGAAATGAAGTGGAATTAGCAATTGTTGTCGTTGACATGATAATGTATTGTGGGGCAAACCTACGGAAAAGATAAGAGTAAATTAGTTGTTAAGTATTGATTTTAAACTTTGTTATTTATAGGTGATTCTTAAACTATTAATTAAAAAAGGAATCGTTATTTCATCTTGATCATTCTCACCACCCACGATTTTTCATCTGTTGAAACACGAATAAAATAAATGCCCGGTTTTAGTTGTGACCCTTCTGTTACGTTTTCATTGGCTCCCAACGGTTGCGATGCGATCACTTCCTTACCTGTCAAGTCAAGAATTGAAAATATTGCGTCATCCGTATCATCCATTTCAATACTAAAATCATCTGTAAATGGGTTGGGATAGACTGTAAAGGGCATACTTGCTTCTTCAATCCTGTTTGTTGGACAATTATTAGTAATGGTACGCGCCCCAGATAATTTTGTGCATCCATAAACATCTGTAACTATTACACGATAAATGCCGGCTGTTTTTCCGTAGTAAGTTTGACTAATAGCGCCTGCAATATTTATACTATTCAACAGCCATTGATAAGTATAACCTGCACCGGCAGTTCCTCTTAATCGAACACTGTCTCCATTGCATAAATTCAACGAACCGGTAACTGTGATAGATGAAGTTGGCGGACCAATAACTGCAATGGGTAAAGATTGATTAACGCATTTGTTGTTATCTGTAACTACAACAGAAAAATTTCCGGTGGTCTTAGCAATATAAGTGGAAGCAATTGCATTGGCAATATTGCTTGTACCCCTTTTCCATTGATAAGTATAACCAATGGCGGCTGATGCTGATAAGGTAACTTTTCCACCGGTGCAAAATTGTGTGGGACCACCTGCAGTTATCACCGCAATAGGATTTGTATTTACAACAATGGCTGCTATTTTAATTTTTACATTATTTCCAACTGCGTTGGTAACCGTTAAAGTAACATCATAAATTCCGGGGACAGCATATGTTACCAATGGATTTTGTACGGTGGATGAAGATGGATTTCCTCCTGGAAAATTCCACTGCCAAGTTATTGGTTGATTTTTACTGGTATCAGTAAACTGAACTGTGCTTCCCTGACAAATAGAATCTTTGCTTTGCGAAAAACCGGCCACTGGTAATGGTGCAAACACCCAAGCCGGCAAATAAGGTGTTAGGTTAAACGCTCTCAGTTTGGATGCTACATTAAAAATGGATTGTTGAAATCGCTCGTTACTTACGTATCCATAGGCTCCATTTCTAAAATCAATTCCCTCTGTTTGTCCATAGGATAATGCATTAAGTGCATTAAATTTTCGTTTGTTACCACTAAAAAACAATCCGTTTTTATAATCATACAACATATACAAATAGATGGGCGCTAATCCTGCATTATCATACCCAATAAAAACCACAACTCCGTTTTGCTGAATTCCTGCACCGGTAACTAAAAAACCCACATTTAAAGTTTCTCGCATCTGGGCGATGTAAGTTCCGGGAGTCGATGGCAATACATAATGTCTGGTTTGTTTATCCACCCAGTTTTTGCTGAAAAGATGCAGCGAATCGTTATAAAATAGTATAGACTCACAATCGAAGTTATTATTGTTTGGCAAAGATGAAAATGTGGTTTGATCTGAATACGAATAATTAATTACATCAGCAGTTACGGTAGTTGCTGTTAATGTTAAAGCGCTTTTAGCAACGCGATAAATTTTCAGGTTCGTTCTGTTACCATTATTATTTCCGATATCACCAATATAAATGTAATTGTTGTCGGCAGTAATATCCTCCCAATCAACATTGGTAGCATTACTGATTACAACAGTTTGTAAAACCGCATTTGAAGTGCTGTCAATCCTGTAAATGG
>JANNXV010000178.1:0-4375 GCA_031409815.1 Bacteroidota bacterium | reverse complement strand
GGAATTTTCCTTTGCTGATGGCCGCCTGGAAAATTGCACCCGCACTTGCTGCAGGAAATACGGTTGTTTTAAAACCTGCTGAAACTACTCCGCTCACTGCATTAAAATTAGCAGAGATTATACAGGAAGCAGACTTGCCTCCAGGAGTTGTAAACATTATTACAGGAGCAGGAGCAACAGGAGCTGCCATTGTAAATCATCCGGGTATTGATAAAATTGCTTTCACAGGTTCGACCGATGTGGGGAAAATAATTCAACGTGCCTTGGCCGGAACCAATAAAAAATACACATTAGAATTAGGAGGTAAAGCAGCTAATATCATTTTTGAAGATGCTGCCATTGATCAGGCGGTTGATGGAATTGTGAATGGAATATTTTTTAATCAGGGTCATGTGTGCTGTGCAGGTTCACGTTTGTTTGTACAGGAATCAATTGCTGATACTGTGTTACGGAAATTAAAAGACCGCATCGAAACTTTAATCATAGGTGATCCATTGGATAAGAACACAGATATCGGTGCAATTAATTCGAAAGAACAACTAAATAAAATAAAACGAATAGTGAAAGCTGGTGTGGATGAAGGTGGCGTTTGTTATCAATCCTCCTGTGCAATTCCAACAAAAGGTTTTTGGTTCCGTCCAACATTATTTACCAATGTGGCACAAAGCAGCAAAATAGTACAAGAAGAAATTTTTGGTCCTGTGTTAGCCATTCAAACATTCCGCACGGTGGAAGAAGTAATTGAAAAAGCAAACAACACGCCTTATGGTTTATCAGGTGGAGTGTGGACAGATAAAGGAAGCAAAGTGTTTAAAGTTTCAGCTGCATTAAAGGCTGGTGTTGTGTGGGCAAACACTTACAACAAATTTGATCCTACTTCACCTTTTGGTGGATATAAAGAAAGTGGTGTTGGGCGTGAAGGTGGTTTGCATGGTTTGATGCCTTATGTAAAATTGAATTGAAAATGTTTACCGCAGAGAACGCTAAGTTTTACGCTGAGAATGCAGAGAAGGAAAAGTTGGATCAATACTATACCTCTCGTTTTCTCTGCTCAAAACTCTCCGACCTCTGCGGTAAAAAATAAATTACAATAATTAACAATATGTTAACCGCAGGAAACGCTAAGTTTTATGCTGAGAATGCCGAGCAAGCAGCATTAAATCAATTATCAGGATTGATAATAGGTTGTGCAATTGCTGTGCATTCTGATTTAGGTCCCGGTTTGCTGGAATCATCTTATAAAGAATGCTTATACTATGAGTTAATGAACAAACAAGTTCATGTTGTTAAAGAAAAACCTCTGCCCTTAGTTTACAAAGAAGTAAAGTTAGAATGCGGATATCGCATTGACTTAATTGTAAACAATCAGATAATAGTTGAGACTAAATCAATTGAGACATTAAACGATATTCATGTAGCACAAGTAATCACGTATTTAAAATTATCAAATTGCAAACTCGGTTTGCTTATTAACTTCAATGTTCTAAAATTAAAAGACGGAATAAAACGAATAGTAAATAAATTCTAATACCTCTAATTTTCTCTGCGTAAAACACCACATACTCTGCGGTAAAAGAACAGCAACGATAAAAAAATGTGAACCGCAAAAAACAGAGTTTTACACAGAGGATGCAAAGTAAAATACATTTAATCATCATTAAGTCGTATAATATATTCTAAAATCACTCCTTTTCTCTGCGAAAAACTCCGCGCTCTCTGCGGTAAAATAAAACAAACAATGGAAACAACAATAAAATCAAAGTCGACTAAGAAAATCCAGCATGAAAATGGTCATTCGTTAAATGGTCATGCTGCATCAAAAAGATTAACGGTTCAAAAAACATACAAGCTATATATTGATGGAAAGTTTCCTAGGACTGAATCGGGTCGTTTTAGCAAATTCACCGATCCAAATGGAAATCAACTGGCAAATATTTGTCGTGCATCACGAAAAGATTTGCGTGATTCGGTTGTGAGTAATCGCAAAGCACAAAATGACTGGGCTAAAAAAACAGCGTATAACAAAGGACAAATTTTATATCGCATTGCAGAAACATTGGAATCGCGCAAAGCACAGTTTGTGGAAGTGATGATTCAACAAGGTTATAAAGTTGCTGATGCAAATAAAGAAGTTGTGAATGCAATTGATGCATTGGTTTACTATGCCGGATGGAGTGATAAATACATGCAGGTTTTCAGTAGCGTGAATCCGGTTGAATCTTCTCATTTCAACTTCTCTTATCCTGAACCAACAGGTGTTGCAAGTTTAATAGCAGAGAATAATTCT
Organism: Bacteroidota bacterium; assembly: GCA_031409815.1. GTDB lineage: Bacteria > Bacteroidota > Bacteroidia > AKYH767-A > OLB10 > JANLUX01. Next base: position 2,088 of record JANNXV010000178.1, on the reverse strand, counting down.
GCTTTTCTTGGATTGGTAACAATGATTTGTCCGGTTATTGTTGGTGGAAACACCTGCACTGTTTTGTCATCTGAAAAATATCCGCTCACTGCCATTGATTTTGCAGAAGTTTTAAATGCTTCTGATGTTCCGGGTGGAGTGGTAAATATTTTAACCGGTCAGCGAAAAGAATTGATTGGACATTTTTCTTCTCACATGGACATCAATGCCATTGTTTACAACGATCTTGATGAAGTGCAAAGAAAAACCGTACAAACCAATGCTGCATTAAATGTAAAACGTGTGATTGATTTTTCAAACGATGATGCACTCACTCCATATCGCATCATGGCTTGTCAGGAGATAAAAACTACCTGGCATCCGGTAGGGATTTAGTTATACTAACCCTGAAAACTGCCTCAAAAACCGCACATCATTCTCAGAAAAAATCCGCAGGTCATTAATATCGTATTGCAACATTGCAATACGCTCTATTCCCATTCCAAAAGCAAAACCGGTATATTTCTTTTCGTCAATACCACAATTAATCAACACTTGCGGATCAACCATACCACAACCTAAAATTTCTAACCAACCGGTGTATTTGCAAACATTACATCCTTTGCCTCCACATAATGTACACGACACATCCACCTCAGCACTCGGTTCAGTGAATGGAAAATAGGAAGGACGTAAACGGATTTCTGTTTTTTCGCCAAACATTTCTTTGGCGAAATATAAAAGCGTTTGTTTGAGATCAGCAAACGAAACATCCACATCAATATACAAGCCTTCCACCTGATGGAAAAAACAATGTGCACGTGCAGAAATGGCCTCGTTACGATAAACACGTCCTGGCATGATGCTGCGAATGGGTGGCGGTTGCGATTGCATTACACGAACCTGAACAGATGATGTGTGAGTACGTAATGCAAACTGCATTTCGGCATCATTTGATGCAACAAAAAAAGTGTCCTGCATATCACGTGCAGGATGTTCAGGTGGAAAATTCAGGGCAGAGAAATTATGCCAGTCATCTTCAATCTCCGGTCCATCGGTTACATTAAAACCGATACGTTCAAATATTTGCACAATCCGGTTTCTAACAATTGAAATAGGATGCAATGAACCTAAAGGAAGTGGCTCTCCCGGTAATGTTAAATCAGCAGCATTCGCATCCACAGAAACAACTGTATCAAAAGACTCTTTGAAATGACTAATCTTTTCTTCAGCCTTTTGTTTCAATTCATTTACTAAAGCACCAAACTCCTTTCGCTGATCTGCTTCCACATTTTTCATATGGGCAAACAAATCACCCATCACTCCTTTCTTACCCAAAAAGCGGATACGGAATTGTTCCAACTCTTCTTTGGAAGAAGGAGAAAAATTATCTACTTCAATGAGATATGATTTGATTTGCTCCTGCATGGCATTATACGTCATTGCGAGAAACGAAGCAAACTTCTGCTATATAACAGATTGCTTCGTTCCTCGCAATGACGGTACTATTTTTATTGAATCACTTTTACTTTCATCATTACATCCTTGGCAGGACGATCGCCAGGGTTGGTTTGAACAGCTGCAATTTTATCTAATACATCCAGTCCTTCGATAACCTCACCATAAACAGTATAGCCCATATCTAAAAAAGGAACACCACCAACAGTAGTATATGCTTTGCGTTGTTCAGGTGTAAAAGTCTTTCCCATGTTGTCTAACTCTGCATTGGTATACACTTTTCCTTGGGCAATATAAAACTGACAACCACTTGAAGCCTTTGCAGGATTCTCAGTACGGGCAGCACACAAAGCACCTTTTTTATGAAATAAGGCAGGGTTAAATTCAGCTGGAACTGTATATCCAACATCTCCACCACCTAATTGTTTAGCAGGAGCAGCTCCTTTAGATTGAGGATCACCACCCTGAATCATAAACCCTTTAATAACGCGATGAAACAAAAGACTATCGTAAAAACCTTCCCTGGCAAGCTTTAAGAAGTTATCACGATGTTGAGGAGTTTCGTTGTAAAGTTTAATTTTCATTGTACCAAAATCAGTGGTAAGGGCAACGATGTGTTCTTTTTCCATGCTTTTCTTTTTGTCTGTTTGT
>JANNXV010000177.1:0-27237 GCA_031409815.1 Bacteroidota bacterium | reverse complement strand
GGATTAAATTCCACATCCACTCGGCAATTTAAAAATGTGCCACCATTAACATTGATAATCCCACCTGTTGATGTATTGGTTACGCTATTCCAATTACGTGCACCCCATTCGGCAAATTCAATTCTGGAGTTATTTATTAGTGTTAACTTTCCTTGAGCATTTGGGCTGAATGGGTTAAACTGGCTGGCATTTCGGTCGCCCCATACTTCAACTCCTTGCCAGATGTATGGGTGATTTGGACAATTGTCAGGATCGTAATCAGAGGTCAATGAAGCATTGTTATTCAATGTTAATGAACTCCCCGGTTCAATAATAACCCTTGCAGTGGGACTGAATTTAAATATCATTGCATCAATGGTTAAATGTGTTGGAGCACCAGTGGTAGTGTTAGCTGAAATACGAAGTTCATGCATTACCTGAACAGTGCTTGCAGGATTCCAAGGACTAGTGCTATTATTCCATGTGATTGCGGTGCCGGTGCTGCAGTTATAAGAAGAAACAGTAACAGTTGTGGGTGTATTTGTTGGCAATATTACACTGTAATCTTCTCCATCAATTTGATCAGGTAGTGTATAAAAGCCGTTATAGCCGGGTGGGTGGGTATAATTTGAATTTGGAGTAGTTGCCAGCATTATTGCAGGCGTTATAGATAACGGAAAACTTGCGGCAGGATTAAATCCACCTACATTATTTGCTGTTAGTGCAGAACTAACATACATATTCCCATCATGCGCATATTCAATTTGTGAGAAACCGAAATCAGGATATGAACCAGTAACCTGGTTGAAATAAGACAATTGCGGAATATCAGTAACCCAGACACCATCCCATCCCGCACCCATAAATAATTGGGTAACCTGGCCGGCTCCGCTTCCTGCCTGCCTGAACTCCACACCCCGGAACCCTGTAACAGTATTACCTCCCCCCGGGAGAATTGTTGCCGGAATATCGAAACTCGGATAAGGGTATGTTGAAATGTTGTCTCCGCTGGCATTTAGTTCGATAAAATGATTGCGCGGATAGTGATTCGCATAACTTCCCCATGCAAGCCATTTTCCATCAGGAGATAAATCCAGTTCACGAGCTAAAAGATCTATACCTGCATACAAGTTTAGTCCTTGATTTGAATAAGGAGCGATTTGTACGGAGGGAGTGCTTACTGAGCCATCATTATATATTACAAGCTTATGCAATTGGCCACCATTATCATTATTTCCTGTTGCAGCCATAAAGTACAAATAGCGATCTCCATTAGTCTGCATTGTGCCTGCTGCAAGCGCTCCATATTCTTGTTGAGATGGCGTTGCGTCTATCACACTTGATGTTACAGAATAACTCGTCATATCCACTACACTTCGCACCAGTTGTACAACTGTGGTTGCGGTTCCGGGAATAAGACCTCCGGCAGTAGTAAAAACATTATACTTGTTTTGACAGTGGTGCGTAGTGCTTATATCGTTATTGCCAATAGGGACAATAGCAATTTCCGGACAGGGCCCGGTGGGCGTAATCATTCCTATCAATTGATGGTTATAATCATATACACCTGCATCGGCAATATAGAAAATTACTTTCCCTTGGTTATCATATACTCCATTGGCAACTCCTGAAGTTGTTACCGGTGTTGGTTGCAATGCAGGTGAATAAAGGGATCCTGCTGAAATTGGATTTCCGCCCGGAGAAGGTATTAATACATCTTGCGGAGCCACATACCAATGTTCCATCTGAGGTTGTTGTGCCCATGTGGTCAAACTGTAAGTAATTACTGCTGCGATTAAGTGGATTGTTTTTTTCATGGTATGTGTTTGAATTTAGTTATAAAATATCTCGTTTAAAATTGCTTTTTTTGGTCTGAGATTAATTTGGCAGATGGTTTTTATCTTTCAATAATTATTTTTTGCGAATAGACTTTACTGCCTGTTCTCAATACAGCCACGTACATTCCGCATGCCTCCTCACCTAAGTTAATTTCCTGTCGCGAATTAATTCCCTTTATCATGGCAGCATATATTTTTTGATTGTACATATTATAAATTTCAATGGTCGAGTTTTTATTATTAATACCTTTCAACTGGAGTGTGAATATTCCTGTGTTAGGATTTGGATAAACATTTAAATAAAAAGGATTATTAATTTCCACCTCTCCTATGTTTGTAATAACATTACCCGAACCATCGGTTTTAATTATATAAAACCCGCCATTTAAATAACTGGTTTCTCCGCAAATAATATAACCTCCATCTTTAGTTTGCCGCACAAAATAAGCCTGCTGAGCGCTGCTATTGCCATATTGCCTGGTCCATAAAGTGTCTCCAAGCGAATCAGTTTTTATCAGGTAAACATCTGCTTGAAGAGGAACTCCATTTACGATTCTGGCTGCAATGATGTATCCCTTGTCTACAGTTTGCTGTATAGAGCGCCCTTCTATTGCAGTAGTATTGCCAAAAGTTTTTGTCCATAAAGTATCACCATTCGATTTGGTTTTAATTAAATAAACATTGTATTTAAATGTAACACTGTTCCAGGTAGTGCCGGCAATTATAAAACCGCTATCAGAGGTTTGTTCTATTGCATTACCTCCTTCGACTGAGGAATTATTATATTTTTTTGTCCAAAGCGTGTCACCTAAAGAATCTGTACGTACCACATACAAATCAGAGGACCCTGCTGTTGCAGTACCTATGGATCCTGTAAAAACAAAATTTTTATGATCAGCCGTATTAATTCCATAGGCACCTGACCCATATGGGGTAGTATAAACTCTTGATGTTTGCATTGCTCCGGCACTATCTGTTACTATTAAATAGGCGTCAACCTGTACATTGGTTTGTGATGTTTGGTGATAACCTGTTAACCCATAATAGCCATTAATGTTTACAGCCATTTGATAAGGAATTAATTCATCTGGAGTTGCCTGATAAACCTTTGTCCATAAAGTGTCACCATAAACATCCAAACGTAAAAGCCAGTTTTTTCCATTAAGGCCGCCATCATATAAAGCATCCAGAATGTAACCGCTGTCAGGTAATTGTTCAATGTGTTGTGCCCCCTCAGTTCCCGGGCCGTTGTAAACTTTAACCCACTCAATAGTTCCTGCTGAGTCTAATTTTACAATAATAGCATCGTTGTTAAAACCTTGATTAGCCCTGCCACAAACAACAAAACCGCCATCAAAAGTTTGTTGCACACAAGTTGCAGTAGCCGCACCAAGAGTATCAATTACTTTTTCAAAAGTGCTTTGTGCGTGAGCAAGCGAGCAAAGGAAAAGGGTAAATAGGAGTAAGTATATTTTTATCATGGATTTAATTAACCTATACAAATTATGTTTTTGATTTGATAATTGTTAATAACTCCACCTGTTTGTACAGATCAATTAATGAACATTCAAACAAATATATTAAAACTCAGCATTCTTGGGCGTTCGCGGAAAAGGAATTACATCACGTATATTGCTCATTCCGGTTACAAACAATACTAATCTTTCAAAACCTAAACCGAATCCTGCGTGTGGAACGGTTCCGAATTTGCGGGTATCGAGATACCAATACAGTTCTTCAGCCGGAATATGCATTTCTTTCATGCGGTGTTCCAATAATTCCAAACGCTCTTCGCGTTGCGAGCCGCCTACTATTTCTCCGATTCCTGGAAAGAGGATATCCATCGCACGAACCGTTTTCCTCCCGATTGAATCAGGATCATTCTGACGCATGTAAAATGCTTTTATATCTGCAGGATAATCGGTGAGGATCACCGGTTTCTTAAAATGTTTTTCTACTAAATAACGCTCGTGCTCGCTTTGTAAATCAGCGCCCCATGCTTCAATCAGGTATTTGAATTTTTTCTTTTTGTTGTGATTGCTGTTGCGTAAAATATCAATGGCTTCGGTGTAAGTCAAACGCTCAAAATTATTATCCAAACAAAATTGCAGTTTAGCAAGCAAATCCATTTCGCTGCGTTCGTCCTGTGGTTTTTGTTTTTCTTCTTCGAGCAATCGTGTTTTTAGAAATTCTATTTCTTCAGGACATTGTTCTATTGCATAACGAATCACATATTTTAACATGTCTTCTGCCAGGTTCATGTTATCGGTCAGTTCATTAAAAGCAACTTCCGGCTCAATCATCCAGAATTCTGCAAGGTGTCGTGTGGTATTGGAATTTTCGGCTCTAAAGGTGGGACCAAAAGTGTAAACCTGTCCGAAAGCCATAGCACCCAACTCGGCTTCTAACTGACCGCTTACCGTGAGATTGGTTTGTTTGCCAAAAAAATCTTCTTTGAAATCAATCTCATTTTTATCATTCCGAGGTAATTTTTCTAAATCGAGTGTGGTTACCCGAAACATTTCACCGGCACCTTCAGCATCCGATCCGGTAACAATGGGTGTGTGCAGATAAACAAAACCTCTGTCGTTAAAAAACTTATTGATGGCAAAAGCTAAAGTATGTCGTACTTTAAAAACTGCCATAAACGTGTTGGTGCGAAACCGTAAATGAGCGATCTCTCTCAAAAATTCGAGACTGTGTTTTTTGGGTTGCAGTGGAAATTTTTCTGCATCACAATCGCCTAATATTTCGAGAGTTGAAACTTTTAAATCCACTTTTTGTCCTTTGCCAATGGATTCCACCAACGTGCCGGTAACGGAAACAGAAGCTCCTGTGGTAATTCTTTTCAAAGTAGAATCATCAATCGAGTTTAACTCAACTACGGCTTGTAAATTACTCATGGTGGAACCATCATTCATGGCAATAAACTGGTTGTTACGGAATGTCTTAACCCAGCCTTTGGCATTCACGGTTTGCCCTATGAGTTTGCCATCTAAAAGTTCTTTTATTGTTATACGTTTCATTTAATCCAATTTTTAAGGGGTGCAAAGGAAACTAAACGAGGGGTTAAATTCAAAAAACTCATATAAACATCACTAAAAAGGGTAATTATTATGGTGTTTGATATGAGTGTTCGTCTTATCTTCGTGTCCCTTAAAAAAACAAAACACATGACAAAACTATTTTCTCAAACACTTTGCCTCGCATTTTTATTTATTACGATCAATAGCAATGGCGGCAATCAAACCACATTTCAGTTTGCACCGGGCATTACTCAAAAAGATTATTTGCCCAATACTTTAATCATTAAAGTAAAATCTGCTTACCGCACCCAATGCAGCAATACATCCATCGAAGTGCAATCGCTTCAACAAATATTCAGCAGCATCAACGCGAACAGTATTAGCAAAATTTTTCCTAATCATTTGCCACCAATAGAAACGTTAGATCAATACGGAAGACCATACGTTGATCTCTCGCTGATTTACCAGTTGGAATACACAAATAATGTTGATATGGTAAAAACGATTAACCGGTTATTGGCTACTGATGTTTTGGAATATGCAGAACCTAAATACCTGCCAACCACACAATACTCACCTAACGATCCTTCTATAGCATCACAGCAATTCTTAATTCGCATCAATGCCGATTCAGCCTGGGATGTTACCAAAGGTGATACAAATGTTGTGATTGGAATTATTGATACTGGTTCAGATCTTGATCATCCGGATTTGGTGGCTAACTTAAAAATGAATTATAATGATCCTATCAATGGATTGGATGATGATAATGATGGTTATGTGGATAATTTTAATGGTTGGGATTTAGGAGAAAATGACAATAATGCAACGGTAAATGGCAACACACATGGGTCACATGTAAGCGGTTGTGCAGCAGCTGTAACTGATAATGGAATTGGCGTTGCATCGCCCGGTTTCTATTGCAAATTTTTGCCGGTAAAAATTTCCAATGCATCAGGGTCGTTAACCACCGGTTACGAAGGCATTGTATATGCTGCCGATCATGGTTGCGATATTATCAATTGCTCGTGGGGTGGTGGTGGAGGTGGTTCATTAGGTCAAAACTCCATTGACTATGCCACTATAAATAAAGATGCTTTAGTTGTGTGTGCTGCAGGAAACAACAGTACTAATCAATTGTTTTATCCTGCCGCGTATAATTATGTTCTTTGCATAGCTGCCACTAATAATGTAAACGATATTAAAGCAAGCTTCTCAAATTACGGTAGCTATATTGATGTGTGTGCTCCGGGCAACGGAATTAATTCTACTTTTTATAACAACACCTATTCAACACAAAGCGGCACTTCAATGGCATCGCCAATTGCTGCCGGCTGTGCTGCCATTGTAAAATCACAATTCCCTACTTACAATGCGTTGCAGGTTGGAGAAAAATTACGTATCACTGCTGATAATATTTATGGCTTAGGTCCCAATGCTTCCTACCTTGCCACTCGAGGTTTGGGTACCGGTCGTGTAAATCTATATCATGCATTAACACAAAGCAGCACTTCGGTGCGCATGCATCCGATTATCGTAAGTGATAACAACGACAATATTTTTGTTATTGGCGATACGCTAAGAATAACCGGAGATTTCACCAATTATCTGGATGCAACAACTAATCTTGTTGCCACCATATCTGTCGCTTCAAACCCCACAACCTATGTAAACATTATTGATAACAGCACAACGCTTGGTGCATTGGCAACAATGGCTGTTGCAAACAATAATGCAGATCCTTTTACCATGGTAATCAATCCAAATGCGCCACAAAATGCTAGCATTACTTTAAAAATTACTTTGCAGGATGGTGCTTATACCGATTATGTAATGTTTGATGTGGTGGTTAATGTTGATTATATAAATATAACAACTAACGAAGTGTACACTACCAATAGCAGCAAAGGAAGAATTTGCTACAATGCAAATCTTTCAACTACCGAAGGTTTGGGCTTTACATTAAATCCACACACCAGCTTTGCTTACGAAACCGGTTTGATGATTGGTGTTGCAGGAAAAGTATCAGATGTGGTTCGTGATGCCACATCAGCCAACGAAGATTTTGTAAGTGTAAATCCAATTCAGAAAAACGACCCGGGTATTTGGAGTGACTTTGATACTTACGGAAAATTTAATGATAATGGTGCAGCTGCAGGATCCCGTTTAAATGTAGATGTTAATTACCGTTCGTTTACCTGGAGTGCAGCACCTGATAGCCGATATCATATTTTTGAATATACCATTTACAATAATGGAACCACGCCTTTAAACGCACTCTATGCCGGAATTTTTTCCGACTGGGATGTGCCGAATTACGGTAACAATAAAGCCGATGAAGATGTGGTTCAAAAAATGGGATATGTATGGAGCACCGACAGTAATTTTTATGCCGGCATCAAGTTATTGACTTCTGCACCATGGAATCATTATGCGCTAGATAACCTTGCTGGTGGTGGTGGTGGAATTGATATTTCAGCAGGATTTTCTTCTGCGCAAAAATATCAGGCACTTTCTACCGGTCGTGCAACTGCTGGTGGCACAGGAACGGGTAACGATGTTTGTGATGTAGTAAGCACCGGTCCATTCAATCTAAATGTTGGCGATTCGGTTCGCGTTGCTTTTGCATTAGTTGCCGGAGAAAGTTTAACAGAACTAATTACCAATGGCGAAGCAGCACAAGTAAAATACGATGTTGCAACAGGTATCAGTGAAGTGATAAGCAGCAACGGTGTAGAAATAACAACAGTGTATCCAAATCCGGTTAATGATGTGGCTTCTTTTAATCTTAATCTGCAAAAAGCACAACAACTGGAAATAGCAGTTTTTGATGTGTTAGGAAACAAAGTGGCTACCCTAGTAAATGGATGGCAAGCTTCCGGAGTCAACAATTATACCTTTGACACCAGCACCTGGAGCAATGGAGTTTACATGCTTTATGTTCGAGGTGCCGATGCGCAACTTAGCACCCGTTTTGTGGTAGCAGAATAAATAATAACACCTTTTAAAAGGCGCGAAGCATTTATGGCTTCGCGCCTTTTTTTATTCGTTAGTTTGAAGCAGAATGGGTTACGGTATAATTATTTCTGATACTTTTACTTGCGATAATTAATCAAACTATTGCTAAGCATCTATAGCCTTAAAACCATTTCCTATGAAAGCAAAATCATTCATAATTAAAGTAATACTACCTGCAGTCATTTTTTCTTTTTCAGAAAGCGTGCAGGCACAAAAAACAGCTGCCAGCGATTCGGTGGTACGAATTATTATGGAAGAAGGAAATGTTACCGGTAATTTAAACGATAAGGGAACAGAATTAATACTAAGTGGAAATTATTCAGCCGCAAGCGCTTTTTACAACACCGAATTAAAAAAAGACGAAGGCAACAAAGCTGCTTTTTTTAACCGCGGTATGGTGCATTGGATCACAGCCGACACCGTTAACGCCTGCCGCGATTGGAGTGCCTTGCTGGCTTTGGGAGACACAGCTGCTTTTAAATTGTTGGATGGCAAATGCCATGGTGCCATGACCATTGATGAGGATGTAATACCAAAAGCAAAATACCATACCATGTTTGCCACCACCAAAAAAGAGGGTGATGCCACCACATCAACTACTACTGCTCGAATTTTTGCTGATGAAATGCCTGAGTTTCCGGGAGGCATCTCAGCCATGATTAAATATCTTTCAACCAATATTAAGTATCCCGAATCAGCAAAAACTAAAAAAGTACAGGGCACCGTATATGTAAATTTTGTTGTCAGCAGCAAAGGAAAAATCATGTACCCTTATGTAGTGCGCGGCATAGGCAGTGGATGCGATCAGGAAGCCTTACGATTAATTAGACAAATGCCCACATGGAAACCAGGTAAGCAAAAAGGAAAACCGGTGTTGGTGCAAACTAATTTGCCTGTCATGTTTCGGGTTAAGTGAAAAGCTAATTTGAGTATTATGTATTTATCTAGACAATATTTTTTAAGTAGAGTTTAGCAAAAAATAAATAATAAAAATTAAGATAAAATATTTTTCCTGGCAATGCTAATATTTTCTCTTAGCATATTAAAAAAGCGGTTGCGTTCCTTTTCACTTACCGAGCTAATGAGCAGCGATTTCTTGATCGTATTCTCAAACGATTTTTTGGTGTAGTTGCAAAAAACCGGGTCAAAAGTGGTAATATAGTTAAGCACGCCATAATTTATATAGGCGGCTTGGTTGCCATCCGTTTCAACCAGTATAGAATTATGCCCCAAAAATATTTCGTTAAAATACAATTGGTAATTATCCTTTTTGCCGGTGGGCTCTTCCACTATCAAATATTTTTCGCCACACTCTGCCTGATCTTTTATATGTTCGATCAAAGTTTGCAACTGTTCAAAAAGATGCTCGATCGTTTCGCGCTTTTTAAAAACACCTGCTTGTTTGTAATAATCAATCTGCCGAAGCGTGGCGTTTACCGATTCAACTCCCCAAATTTCAACAGAAGGCACCTCGTTGTAAGTGGATATTAATTCAAGTCCGGGCTCGTGCAACAATCCCATAATATCATTGTCTTCAAACTGCATTTTACTATACTCACGATAGGAGAGAATAGTCTTCATCCAGAAAAAATATTTAAAAGCAGCCAATTCATTAAACTGAAAGAAATAGAAAATGGGCAAGTCCTTGGCTTCGTAATAAAGCATCTTTTGCTTGGCGCCTTTTATCTTTCTAATGTTATCTACCATTCCTTTCAAATAACTTTCGAAACTAAAGTTGTCGTGATCCACCACATTGCCAAAAAACACAATACTGTTTGAATTAAGGTTCATCAGATAATCCAACGAAACTTTGAAATGTGTGCTTAGCTTTTGAATTTCCTCCAACGAAATTTGTTTCTCGCCTCGTATTCTTCGGTAGGCGCTATCGGTACTGATATTTAATAAATCAGCAATTGTTTCCACAAACGAAATGTTAGCAGGCACCAGTGATTTTACATGCTGAAAAAAAAGTTGTTGCAGATCGGTGTTTGGCATACGGGAGGATAATATTGATCTTACTTTCTGCAATTGGTTGTTTTAAGGTTTAACATCACGTAGTAAAAATAATGTATTGTAATATATGAGGAATACTTTCTAATATTATTTCAAAGAGAGTTGCCGTGAACAAATAAACGGAATTTTGGGTGCTGTAGAGAGAAAATAAATCAGCCCTGTTTTGTTGCCTGCAAGAACAAGAAAGCCGTTGACCAATAATTTAAACCGGGAAGTGATGAATGCCACGTGCTCAGGTGGAAACTATTAAGAACTAATAGTGATTGCTGATTAACTTAGAAATTAAATCCAATGTTTACATAGTTTCGCACCATTGCATCCTGGTCGCAATACATTACAGTTAAGTCTAATGGACCGATAGGTGAATAATAACCAAAGGAAAGTCCATAGCGGGATAAGAAATTATTCTTAGTGGATAAGTTCGTGAAACTGACCTCATGAAAATCATAGAGCGCTGCATTGGCTAAACCAGTTAAATAAGTTTTTTTTGCCAATTTATATTGTAATCCAAGTTTTGCGGTGGCAATACTTCCCGATTGCAATTCAGAAACTTCTAAACCTACAAAGGGAGTCTGGTTTAAAATTTCCATCGATGTTGGCACTCCTTTCAACTAAAGCATTCATTGTTTGAAGCAGGTGGAAGGAACACCGGCTTTGGCCATGCTTAGAGAATATAACATCAAGTAAATTATTGTTTCTGTATCTGCTGGAGTTTGCAGTACATTATTTTATTTAAAATTACTTCGCAGTTCAACAATATGTTCGTTCACTCCATCTAAATTTACAAAACCTCTGCGTGGACGATCTAAATCGAGAGTAAACAAAATTACTAATGAAACGAGCAGGCAGAAACCGAATTGAACCAACCAGTCAATAGCGCCCTTTCGACCTTCAGTATAGCCTCCATAAAAGGCGGAAATTATAGCCAGAAAAAATAGCATGATCATAATGCTTTCCGGCACTTTAGCTTTTTCTCCGGCAATTCGTGTGGTGGTAATATCAATCATAGCATTTAATGCCGGTATCATTTGATAAGAAGCAATCAGATTAGCAGGGTCGTGTGCTAAACGTGCTGCACGGGCCCATAATCTTGCTGAAATTTTCTGTGATAAATTATGTGCCTCAATAACTCCGTTATAGTTGGCGCCAACCTGGTAATAGTTGATACGTGCTTCTAAGTATTCCTTAAAGTCAGCACGAAACAAAGCACGTTCGGTATCTGGATATAAATCAGCTCGTAATATAGCTGTACCAATATCATTGGCTTCTTCAATTACTACCGACCTTCGTGTATCATAACGGCTGCCACTCATGCCAAATGTAAACGCCAATAAAAAAAACAGGAGTCCGGTTAATCCTGATGTTTCGGCTGGCTTATCTTTTATATGCCCCCTTTTTCTTATTCTGTTGCCAACAAATTTTCCTGCCCATGTGGCTAATATCATTAAAATAAAAATGGCTAATGCGATAACCCAGGCCTCAGATTTTAATAAAAATGTCATAAGTATTAAATAGATTATTTATTTTTTTCTTGTTTCTTTTTTTTCTTTTCTTCTTTCCTTACTTCCTTCCTTACTTCTTTCTTCTCAGCCTTCTTTTCAGCTTTCACTTCTTTATATGCTTTCCGGTTTTCTTTTGACATAATAATTGTTTCTTTTAATCCAGATAAAACTGATTTTATCATGATATTGACAAAACCTTTATGCATATTTCTTTCAGCTTTAAACTGAACAATTCGAGGTGGTTGATTAACTGATATTGGGTTGGACGAATGAATTGCTGTATTTGCAGCGAAAGCTAATACAGAACTTTTCCATTTTGCTTTTTCCTTTAATTCTAAATCCAGATTAAGGTCGTGATATAGAAACTTAAAAGTGCCTGTTGAGTACGTTCGGTAAATTATTCCTGAAAACGAAATTTCGTCTGCAACCCCATTGTTGATTTTAGCAGGAGTATATGACTGAAGGAGTGCATTAAGGTCCGGTAAATTAAATTTGGAGATCTTTCCGTCAATACTGAACTGTGGTTTGAGATAATCAAATTTCAATGTTAAATTAACAGGTGCTTTATTTTCTATGTATGCTTTTGCATTCAAAGTAAGTGGCTTATTTGTGGAATGATTGGTAATGTTAGTGACAGTAACAATACCTCTATTAATGTGAGCCTTTCCATAACTTCCATCTGGCTTTCGCTCGGTATTAACCAGGTTAACATTGGTTGCCTTTACTTGCTTAATTAAAATTGGAGTTGGGATAGATCTTATTTGCTCACCAAAATATTTTGGAAAACGGGAGGAATCAATCGGTTTAGTATTGTCTTTATAAATATCAGCTTTTAGTTTATCAATTATGATTTCGTCAATAAATATTTTTCGCTGGTAAATCAACGAATCAAAGTTTAACCCGTTAATACTTATTGAACCAACTGTTGTTGCAAATTCAGTATGCTGATATTTATAATTTTTCTGAATAGCCGCATGTTTAACATTTGGCTTAAAAATAATGTTATTCATTTTAACCGATTTGTTTTTGTATGACACTTGAAATGGCCCCATTGCAATATGAAAAACACTATCAGTAGTTTGAATATCCAGAGCTTTTAAATCAATGTTTAAATCCTGAAAGTTATAAATCAAAGTGTCAACAGTTTTCTCTATTGCAAGCGAATCAATTGTTAGTTTAAAAATTTTAAAAGCAAAATGTTTAAAGTTGGATTTTTGCATATTGCCATCAAAAGATTCAACGGAAATTGCTACCTGCTTATACGATAAAAGGTCTTTACCTAAACGCTGGTCGATTAATAAATCATACAAGGCAATATTTAAATTACTTACATTGAATTCTCTTTGCTGTGCTGTATTTATTGTATGCAAGTTGGCATCAGATAATTCAAATTCCTTCAAGCCAAATGCAATAATTGATTTCTTTTTTTCAGGTTGATCAGTCAATGCAGTGGTGTCATTAAACGGAAAAAAAATAGGTACTTTGTCTGTAATCATTAATTCGATTTCAGGTTGTCCGATGACTATTTTTTCTAATTGGAGTTTGTTGAATTTTAACAGTTCTCGAATGTTTACTTCTTTTAGTATCAATTTTTTTGTTTTGAGCCGAAAAGAACTGTTGATATATGGATAGTCGTGTACTGGTTTTTCAAGCGGTTGCATCACCACATTAATTACTTTAATGTTGCCAGTTAGAAAATTTACGTTCAGCTTTTCAAATTTTAATTCATAAACTTCAGATAGGATACTTGAATTAAAACTGTTCATTAAAGCCTGAGATAGCAAATGGTTAAAATTGTAGTACAATAAAATTCCTGCAGTGGTAAATACAATTAAAATTATGGAAAGTATTATTTTGAACGACTGTTTCTTTTTGATGTTTTTATCCACCTCTGAGATTAATTGAATGTAAAAAGATTTAAATAATTAAATTAATTTTAGTAAAACGTTAACTTTATAAATTAGCTAAGCAAATATACTTTATCAATATCAATGCGAACTGAAAGTTGAAGCGTAAATTAAATAGAAGGAATGCAGCTGATTGTAATTGTTGATAAAAATTTTGGATAAGCGGCAGGTCTTACAGTGATCGTTTCAATTCAAAGATTATATACCTTAATTGAACGAATCGATATTTATTAAATCTTTGTATCAATTCCTTATTGCCAAAATCTATCAACGCCATGAACTCTTATTTAAAAACAGTTTTCTTCGTCATTACCGCCATCATATTACTAAACTGTAATAAATTAAACGCACAAGAAAGTTGGCAGCCCGGTGACCCTATGATTATAAAATTTGGTAGAGGTGACAGCTCATTTACACTTCAGCCTTGGGCAATGATACGTTTTACACTCGCAGCTCAGGAGAAAGAACTTTTTTTAAACGACCCGGGTACACGTGTCGGATTTAAATTCCGACAGCCCGGCAAAAGAAAATTTTCATTATTTGGTAATATCGAGCTATCGTTGAGAATGATGTCAACAGGTGAATCAATCAGCCTGTCTCCCGGAAATTCAACCAATGAAAACAGTCTAAATTTTAATGCTACAACAAGTTCAAATAATCAAGTGTTCGGCCTACGTCAAGCCTACTTGGGTTTTGATTTTTATAAATTCGGTCAGCTTACCATTGGCAAGCAGCGTGGCTCCTATCTTGACTTGGCAGAACGTACAGATATATCAGAAGTAAATTCAGGTTGGGCAACTTATTCATTCTCGCCCGAAGGAAGTGATGGAGGGTTAACAGGAACAGGCCGTGCAAATAGCAGTATCACGTATAGAAATATTTTTGCAAAAAGAATTCATTTTGCTGCTTCTGTTCAGATGCATGTTTTTAATCAAGTAGATACATTGATCAGTAATATAAGTTCAATAGGTTCATCAGTAATAATTGATGTTTATAAAGGTTTTGATGTTGCAGTGGGCTATCATCAGTTGTTTTTTAACAACAATTATTACAGTCCTGATATAGTTTATGGATTATCAAGTGATCCATATTATTTTTTAGTTGGAGCACAATACAAAAACAAAGGTCTGTTAGTTGGCGTAAATTATTGCATGCAGAAACATGGAGATTTAACAAAGGTTGAACAGAGTGACACTACAGGCACCTACACAATTACAAGTATTTATTCTGGTACCGGATTAGAGGCAGTTGCATCCTATGAATATAGAAAATGGAAAGTACTTGTAGGCATAAACCAGAAAGCGCCAGAGCAGGATGAAAATAAAATTCAAAGTAACGATTTCGGTAAGTCAATTGTATTTTATGGATTGCAATATCGCCCTGTTAAGGACATTGCCTTGTTCTTTGAAGGTCGAACTGAAAATTCGACTGATGCAAACGGAAACAAGTTGCCAGATTTAAATATGATTGGTGTGAGAGTTGATCTATAAAGCAGGGATGCTCACAAAAAGGCGTTATAGTATTGATATAACCTAAAAACAAAAAACATTTTCTTTTACTAAAACCGGGTTTACATAAGTTAATTGGCGAATAATTAATACTAATAGCAGTATACATTTAATGTATGCTTTGTAAAAATAAATACCTTCGTGCTTTCTCAATTTTAATCATTCCTATATATATGTCATCAAAATATTTTTCACACATTTTTATTGTTGCAGCGTTTGCGCTAATCAGCAGCTGCAAAGAAAAAAAAGAAACACCTAAAGATTTGGTTTTAGAAATATCTGTTTTGCAGGTTACCCAGCAAGATGTTCCCTTAACTTCAGAGTTTACTGGTCAAACATATGGTTTGTCCGACATTCAAATTTCACCTCGGGTAAAAGGATTAATTGAAAGCGTTGATTTTAAAGAAGGTTCTTTTGTTAAGAAAGGGCAATTGCTTTACACTGTTGAATTATTACCCTATCAAAATAATGTTAATATATCCGAAGCAAAACTTGCCGAATCTAAAACTAATCTTGCTGCAGCAAAAGCAGATTATGAACGTATAGCTGCATTGTTAAAAATAAATGCTGTTAGTAGACGTGAATTAGAAGGAGCGCTTGCAAAGTTTGAATCCGGCAAAGAACGTGTTGCAGCCAGCGAAGCCGAATTACGCAATGCAAAAATCGACTTGGGCTTTTGTCGCATTACAGCACCTATTGATGGTGTGATAGGTATTTCGCGAGTTCAAGTTGGCGATTATGTAAGCCCTGGTTTAACGGCACCGCTTAACGTTGTTTCCGATACCAGAAGTATTCGAGTTCGCTTTACAATAAGTGAACAAGAGTTTTTAAGATTGTTTCGCGAAAAACAAAAGGAAAATTCAAATATCCAGGGTGGCAGTGCCATTCAACTGGTTTTATCTGATGGTTCAAACTATAGTGAAACCGGAACCTATAGTTTTGCCAATCGCGAAGTTGACCCTAGCACAGGTGCCATTACTTTAGAAGCAAAGTTTCCAAATACAAATGGTTTGTTGCGTCCCGGCCAGTATGTTAAAGTTCAAGTTGCTGCAGAGATTCGTAAAAATGTTTTTGTAATCCCACAGCGTGCTGTTATCGAAATGCAGGGAATATATCAGGTGTATGTGTTGGGTGATAGCAACAAAGTTCAAATGAAAATTATTCAACCCGGCCCTTCATTTAAAGATGCTTACATAGTAGAAGATGGCTTGACAGCAACTGATAAAATTGCTTTTGGAGGAACACAACTGTTGAAGAACGGAAGTGTAATCAATCCAAAAATTACTGAGTGGCAACCAGGCATGTCAGATAAATAATCAACACCAGTAAAATAATTTAGATAATATAGTTTATGGGAGAATTTTTTGTCCGAAGACCTATTGTAGCCATGGTAATAAGTATCATCATTGTGATACTTGGTTTACTTGCCTTGCAAAAAACACCTGTTGCGCAATACCCCGATATCAATCCACCGGTTGTAAAAATCACCACAAGTTTCACAGGTGCAAATGCATTAAATGTTGAACAAGCTGTAGCAACTCCCATTGAGCAAAAAGTGAACGGAGTGGAGAACATGTTGTACATGAAATCTGTTAATACTTCCGATGGTGCTTGTACAGTTGAAGTTACTTTTGAGGTGGGTACCAATCTCGACAATGCCAATATGCTCACACAAAACAGGCAAAAGCAATCGGAACCCTTTATGCCACAAAGTGTAAAACAACAAGGTGTAACGGTTAAGAAATCGCTTTCATTTCCCATGTTGCTCTTTACTGTTACATCATCCAACCCAAAATACGATGCAAAATTTTTAAATAATTATGCCAACATCAATTTGGTAGATGCATTGGCACGTATCAATGGTGTTGGCGAGGTAGCTCTTTTTGGCGGTAGCGATTATGCTATGCGGGTCTGGTTAAAGCCAGGTGTGATGAGCAAGTTGGGTGTTGCAGTGGATGAAGTGAAGAAAGCCTTGAACGACCAAAACATGATTAGTCCCGGGGGAAAATTTGGTGCTGAACCGGCACCTGCAGGTACTGATTTTACTTATGGTGTTACTTTGCAAGATCGGTTAGTTTCTGAAAAGGAATTTGGAAATATTGTAGTTAGAAGCAAGGAGGATGGATCTCAGGTTTTACTTGGAGATATTGCTCGCATTGAATTAGGAACAGAAAACTTTAGTTCAACGGCACGCAGAAATGGAGCACCAAGTGCAGTAATTGCATTGTATCAGATGCCTGGTAGCAACGCATTAGATGTAGCAGCTCAGGCAAAAAAAGTAATGTTAGAAATGTCAGAGAGATTTCCTAACGACATTGAATATCAGGTTTCGTTAGATACCACACTTGCCATTACTGCCGGTGTTGACGATATCATCCACACACTCTTTGAAGCCATCATATTAGTAATTCTTGTCGTGTTTATCTTTTTACAAAACTGGCGTGCTACACTAATTCCACTCATAACAGTTCCTGTTTCATTGATTGGAACGCTCGCTGTTTTTCCATTGTTAGGGTTTTCTATCAACGTACTTTCTTTATTAGGATTAGTGCTTGCAATTGGGATCGTAGTTGATGATGCTATTGTAGTGGTCGAAGCGGTGATACATCATATCGAACATGGTAAAAGCCCGAGGGAAGCAACTCTTCAGGCGATGAGAGAAGTAACAGGACCTGTAATCGCTATTGCATTAATTTTAATTGCTGTGTTTTTACCTGTTGCTATGACACCCGGCATTACAGGACGATTTTATCAGCAGTTTGCAATTACTATTGCAGTGTCGGTAGCTTTTTCTGCCTTTTCAGCATTGTCCTTGAGTCCGGCTTTGTGTGCAATGTTATTAAAGCCAACTAAACCCGTAAGCGAGCAAAAGGGTTTACTCGCAAAATTCTTCACCGGCTTCAATAAAATATTTGATAAAGTAACAGGTGGTTATTTGAAAGGAGCAACATTTTTTGCACGCAAATCAATGCGAGTTGTAATGTTGCTTGTTGTGGTGCTTGTTGCGGTAGGATTTTTAGGAAAGAAAATTCCACTTGGATTTATTCCTGAAGAAGACCAAGGTTATTTTTTGATCAATGTATCCTTGCCGCCTGCATCTTCCATTCAACGTACGGATCAAATCACAAAAAAAATTGAAGCCATTATGGCCAAAGAGGAATCTCTCTTATCTTATACCACTGTAAATGGTTTTAGTATGCTCACCTCTTCGTATCAACCTAACAGTGCCTGCTTTTTCATTTCATTAAAACCCTGGGAAGACCGAAGTGAAACTGCAAAACAAATGGTTGACAGGATAAATAAAATATTGGCAACCCAAATTACGAACGCTACTGCCTTTTCATTTGGGCCACCTGCTATCCAGGGGTTGGGCGCATCTGCAGGATTTAGCATGATGTTGCAGGACAGAGGTGGCAACCCTCCACAATATCTTGCAAAATACACACAGGCATTTATTGCTGCTGCGCAAAAGCGCCCTGAAATCAAAAGAGTATATTCTACATTTAATGCTGGCAGCCCGCAAATTAAATTAGAGATTGATAAAGATAAAGCTATGAAATTGGGTGTACCAGTTTCGAAAGTTACTGAAGCGCTTGGGGCATTTCTGGGTTCCACTTATGTAAACGATTTCAACCGTTTCGGTCGTCAGTATAAAGTATTTATTCAGGGAGAAGCAGTGGATCGGATTAAACCTGAAAATTTGAATTTGATTTATGTAAAGAATAGCAATGGTGATATGCTACCTGTATCAACTTTGGTGAGTGCCAAAAAAGTAACTGGTCCTGAATTTACCAACCGACTGAATTTATTTCGTTCAGCAGAAATTGGTGGAGGACCTGCTGAAGGTTATAGCTTCATTGAAGCTCAAGATGCTTTAGAGGAAGTTGCCAAAGAAACTTTGCCATCTGATATGAGTTACGATTTTATTAATCTTTCCTATCAGATAAAACATTCGCCCAGCGGTGCCACTGTGTTTTTAATGGCTTTGATTTTTGTGTTCCTTATTTTAGCTGCACAATATGAAAGCTGGAAACTACCGTTCAGTGTTTTATTGGGAACTCCGTTTGCACTCTTCGGTGCTTTTCTCGGTTTGTTTCTTGCCAAGTTTGGCAACGATGCTTATGTAAACAATGTGTTTGCTCAAATTGGTTTGGTAATGCTAATTGGACTGGCAGCAAAAAATGCAATCCTCATTGTGGAGTTCGCAAAAGAAGAATACGAAAAGGGGAAGCCGCTTTTTGAATCAGCCATGATTGCAGCTAAGCTTCGTTTTCGCCCGATATTGATGACAGCCTTTGCATTTATATTGGGTGTGGTTCCTCTTCTCACTGCAACGGGTGCAGGTTCGCAGGCACGTATTGTAATGGGCATGACAGTGTTTAGTGGAATGTTAGTGGCCACCATTCTTGGAGTATTATTAGTGCCGGGCTTGTTTGTAATGATTGAAAAATTCGGAGCCAAGAAAAAAACAATAGTTCAAAATTCGTCACCAACAACAACTGATAACGCTTCACATTAATGACCATGATAGTTGTAAAAGGTTTATTTGTAAAAATCCGAAAATCAAAAAATGCAATGAAGTACTTGGGCCTATTTTTAGTAATTGGTTTTACATTTTCTGGATGTTTGGTCGGACCAAAATACGATCGACCCGAATCAAATAGTATCAAATCATATTTATCTGCTGATTCAATGGCAAAAGATTCAGTTAGCTTAGTTCAATGGTCAGAAATTTATAAAGACACTGTATTAACTAAGCTGATAAGAAATGTTTTAGATAGCAATTTAGATTTACTTACTGCTGTATCGCGAGTTGAAGCAGCACGTTCGTTGTATGGATTTACCAAAGCTGATTTATTTCCAAGATTTGGATATAATGTTTATGGAGGCGTTAATAATTTAGGCAGCAATGCGATCAAAGCTGGTTCAGGAATAGATGACCAATCTTATAGAGGCTATGCTGTTATGAATTGGGAGATTGATTTATTTGGGAAATTGCGCCATCAAAAGCGATCGGCATGGGCAAAATTTTTAGCTGAGCAAAATAATGCGCAAGCAGTTCGTGTTAGCTTGATTGCTGAAACGGCTACTTTTTATTTTATACTTCGGGATTTAGATAATCGTTTAGAAATAGCCAACAAAACAGTGCAGTCGCGATTAGCATCATTAAAAGTAATTTCTGATCGATTTGCAAACGGTTATGTTTCAGAGCTAGACGAATTACAAGCCAAACAACAATTAGCACATGCCGAGGCGCTTGTACCAAATTTAGAACGCGATATTATTTCAGCTCAAAATGTATTGCGTGTTTTAACCGGGCAGGCCCCCGGAAATATAGCTCGTGGATATGATAATTATAATCAGCAACTACCAAATGAAATTCCTGCAGGCATACCTTCAACATTATTGCAACGCAGGCCCGACATTATAGCCGCTGAACAATTGTTGATTTCACAAACAGAAGATATTGGTGTGGCATCTGCTCTGCGTTTTCCCTCAGTTAGTCTTACCGGATTTTTAGGAATGGCAAGTCCTAGTTTGAACACAATAGTTGATCCTGCATCGCTGGCATTAGGAGTTAGTGGTGGATTATTCGGGCCACTATTTGAGTTCGGCAAAAACAAAAGACGTGTTGATGTTCAAAAAATGCAGACTGCACAATTTAGTTTTCAATATCAAAAAACAGTTTTAAATGCTTTTGCCGAAGTAGATAATTCACTGGCAGCAGTGCGTACTTATAAGCTTGAATACAGCGCTAAAAATCGTGAGCTGGATGCGGCTTCAAAAGCGTTTGTGTTAACACAAGCACGATACGATGAAGGATACTCAAACTATCTTGAATTACTAAACCAGCAGGACAATTTATTATCAGCACAATTTAGTGAGTCGATTGTACAAGGTCAAAGCAATATTGCAATTGTTAATTTATTTAAAGCTTTAGGTGGCGGCTGGAATGCGAAGTAACTATTCCTTGATTTGTAATTGCTTTAGTAAATTCAGGTGCAAACTTTTCATCACTTAGTATAAAGTATTTCTGAATATAGTTGTTGTTAATTTACTACAATTGAAGAAAATCTATCATGGCTAAAGTAAAAAACACAAGCACCAAATCGTCTAATAAACTCAAAAAGGGTGAAACGAAATCAACAAAGGGAAGCAAATTAACTCCAACACAAAGGGAGCGCATGACCTCTCTAGAAACCGCAACTAAGAAGGAAGTTATTATTCAAGCTAAAAAATTTTCGAAAAATTATTGGGTAGGTGAAGGTTCAAAGTTTCGTTTAAAAGATTACTATACCAAAGCAAATTTTGATTTAGGACCTGAAGACAAACCATTGGTTAAGCAAACACTTCAAATGGGAGTTGAAGCTTTAGCTACCATGCAGGATATTTTATATGCACAAGACAAATGGTCGTTGCTGTTGATTTTTCAGGCAATGGACGCTGCAGGTAAGGATGGGGCAATCAAACATGTGATGTCAGGAGTTAATCCACAAGGATGTCAGGTATCTTCTTTTAAGGCACCAAGTTCAGAAGATATGGATCATGATTTTATGTGGCGTTGCCAAAAGCATTTGCCAGAGCGCGGCCGTATTGGAATTTTTAACCGTTCGTATTATGAAGAAGTTTTAGTGGTGCGTGTACATGAACAAATTTTGAAAGCACAAAAACTCCCTGAGAATTTAGTCACCAAAAATATTTGGGATGAACGCTTTAAGGACATTAGGAATTATGAAAAGTTTCTGCATCGGAATGGGACTATTGTAATTAAATTTTTCTTACATGTATCAAAAGACGAACAGAAAAAACGTTTTATCGAACGTGTAGATAATCCTGATAAGAATTGGAAATTCAGTCCTGCAGATGCACGCGAACGTGGTTACTGGAATGAATATATGAAGGCATACGAAGACATGATTAAAAACACTTCAACTGAGAAATCACCTTGGTACGTTATACCTGCCGACAATAAATCGTATGCGCGAATTGCCATTGCATCAGCAATTATACATGCATTAGATCAGATAGATTTAGAGTATCCAAAAGTGAGCAAAGAAAAATTGGCAGAGTTGCAGGAGATAAAAAAAGCGTTGCTGGCAGAGAAATAAATCGCTTGGTTTTGTATCTAGAATTAAATCTTCACTTTGAAATTAGTTTCTTCTGTCTTCTTACTTAAGGATTATTAGGTAATGTAATAATAGGTAGCAACTATTTAATCCTTTTAGAGAATTAAATAGTTTATAAAGGCATACGAATTGTTATGTATACAAAAAAAGGTGGGTATGATTAAAATAATCATACCCACCTTTTTTTACTTTTCTTAAACAATTACAAAAACGCGAATCTGTAATTTGAAAATAGCAAAAGTGATTTTATAATTTTAAAATTATTCCACCTTCAAAACCGAATTGAGTGATGGATGAGGAAGCTGCCACACCAGTTGAAGCTCCGCCAGAACCTGCAGAAAATACAATTCCTACACCTTGCACAGGTACCCAAAGCTGCGTTTGGGCTCTGATGCCAATATGATCAGTAAACATCGCTTTTAATCCGGCCTTTAATCCAAAGGAAAAACGTGCCACACTGCTATAACCATCAGGGCTTGCAATGGCAGCCCCCAAATCAAGGCCAGCAAAAGGAGTAATAGCGGGATTAGGTAAAAGTACATTATGACACCCGCCAATAAAAATATAGTCAACATTAGTTTTTGTTCTATCACTGAAAAAATAATAACCTCTGATATCAGCAGTTGTTTGTTGATGGAAATAGGAAATTTCAACATCAAAGTCCTTTCGAAGTTCGAATGACAATATTCCACCAAAAGGTGTCGCATCTTCTAATTCCACTTCGTAATCATAAGTATAAAAGGTTTCATTAAAAACATAGCCATACATTGGTGTTATGGATATTCCTTTCTTTTGAGGCTGAGCAGATTTGGGATAGTTGGTTTGTCCGGCACCGGTTCCTTGTGTAAAACCAGGCACACTAAAAACAAGCATAATCAATGAAAGAATTATAAATAGTGGCGATTTGTTTTTCATAGCATTTTTTTTAAGGTTAATTATTAATTTGTTTTTGTGGGTGTAAAATACATTTGAATAGTTGAAAACAATAAACCATTTATTTGTCTTTATATACGCTATATAATGGAATAGTTTCCATTAGTGAAGCTCTTAATTCAGTAAGTAAATACAATTCTGTTTGATAAAATTCAAAACCAATATTTGCTCCTGTTACTTTTTTTACTTTACCATAATAGGACCTTAGCAATTTATCATTTTGCTCGCCCAACTTAATAGTTTCAATGGTAACAGCATCTGCCTTTTCAGGAGTCATATTTGAATAGGCATCACTTAAATGTTCTAATAATTTCATACGAGCTCTTCCAAGTTCCTTTCGCTCAACTTCATAAGCATCGTATATTGGCCAAAATTTTTCAGTTTCTTCCGGAGTCATTTTTATCAGGTCGCGAATAAGTTCCTTTTTTTCTTTACCGAAAATTGCCTGATAGGCATCCACTTCTTCTTTGTATGTGGATTGTGCAATTGCAGACAAACCGACTGCAGTAAATAATAGTAACGCTAAAAATATTTTTTTCATAGTTGATATTTATAAAAAGTTTTTAAACGAATGATTAATTTTAGTGCCAAACAAATCCAACGTTAACTGTAAAATAATTGCGGCTATCGGTCTGAGATGTTTCAAAACCGTTATAATATTTAGCAGCCACCATAATTCCAAATTCCTCTCTTGGAGAAATCAGAAAACCTAACTCTGGCTTCAACATAAAGTGCCAACAATCATCTTCGAGGCTGTAAATTCCCATATCGGTATTATCTCTGGTGTATTGTGTTCCAATTCCTAAACTTAAGTAAGGACATACACGTTCAGTTACAGGCTTTAAATAATAATTGGCCGATAATAGAATTGGAACCGAACTACTGTATCTGAATTGATTACCTGAAAGCGCAAGATTGTCCTTTTGAATAGTGGTGTATCCTCTATCCTCATAAAAAGCATTCCAGCCAAGTTCTAATCCAACACCAACATTTTCAGTTACCAAATGACGCCAATCTAAAGTAGCACCACGAAAACTAGTTGTCGACATAAATTTATTGTAGTCGCCAACAGCAAATCCCATGGAATAAGAAATTGAAGTTACTTCTGTTTGTGCCAAAGCCTTGCTAGCTAATAGCGTGCTTAAAGCGAATATATATAAACTAATTTTTTTCATAGTTGAGAGTTTAATATTTTTATGAGTTATGGTTTTAATTGAGGAGACTGAGTAAATGCCTGATCAATGGTTTTATTAATTCTAGGTGTAAAACTAGATGAACTGCCTTCTAAGAGTCCGTTGATCCAGCCTGTCCAAACAACACGTGTTTTATCATTGGCTGTCAAGTCGCCACTTTTATCCAATATATTCATAAACAATGTACCTGTTGAATAGGATGTAACCACAGGATAAGGGTAATACCAGCCGTAATAAGGATAATACCAACCATAATATCCCCAGTAATCATAATAATTTACTGAAGTAGTAGTAACTTCAACGGCAGCAGGAAATAAAATTAAATCTGCTAAAGTGGTATCGCTTACCAAGGTGTATCCCTTTCTTGCCATATTATCTTTAATTCGGTTTAAAATAGGATTTGCATAGGTAGCATTAATAAAAGTGGGTAAACTTCCCGAAACAAGTTCGCCCGTAATTTTTACAATCTTATCTGGCATGGCATAATTTTTCTTCCCTGAAAAATTATATTCTTTGTCGTATGCAGTAAAAACTAAATCAACCTCATCGAGGTATTCAGGTCCGCCAGGATAACAACCTGTCATAATTGTAACAAGGCCGACAAATAATAGCATTATAATTTTGCTTCTTTTCATAGTATTTTTTTAAAGGTTATTTAAAGTAATAGGAATTGCCAACATATTTCGATTTAAAATCTGATGCAAGTAATTTTTATTTTTTTTAGAATTATTTGAACAAATATCAAGATGCAATGATAGAAAAAAATGATTAAAAAAGATACTTGATATTATGATATTTTTCATTCAAAATAAATTAAGTATTTTGCTAGAGATGAACTTAAAACTACATCAATTGTAAAATTAAAGTAGCTTTGCAAATTAATTATTTATGCTTCATTTTAAGGGTAATTTTTTTGCTGTTTATTTGCTTATTACATTTTGCGCGTGTAATAATAATGTTAGCATAAAAGATGTGAAATCTACGGCTGATAGTATAAAAAGGGATTCATCCAAGTTATGTTGTGAATCAAACATTCCTTCACGTTTTGCGGTTTCTAAAGACACTTCACAATCCATCCTTAAATCAACAGATTCAACAGCTGATGGAATGGTATGGATTGCAGGTGGAACTTTTATGATGGGGGCTGATAATAAACAAGCATCGCCTGATGAATACCCAAAACATAAAGTTACAATAGATGGCTTTTGGATAGATATTACGGAAGTAACCAATGATCAGTTTGAAAAATTTGTTAAAGCAACAAACTATAAAACAACTGCCGAAAAAGATGTTGACTGGGAAGAAATTAAGAAACAAGTGGAGCCTGGCACTCCACGTCCGCCTGATAGTATGCTAAAAGCGGCATCATTAGTTTTTAAGCCATCAAGCGGCCAGGTTTCATTGAATGATTATTCGCAGTGGTGGGAATGGAAAAGAGGAGCCAATTGGCAACACCCGGAGGGCCCCAAGAGCAGCATAAAAGGAAAAGGGAATAATCCGGTAGTTCAGGTTTCGTGGGATGATGCGGTGGCATATTGCAAATGGGCAGGCAAACGCTTGCCAACCGAGGCAGAATGGGAATTTGCTGCCAGAGGCGGATTAAAGAACACTATTTATTCCTGGGGAAATCAATTGGATGAAAACACTGTTTCAAAGGCCAATTACTGGCAAGGCAGTTTTCCTTATTCCAATAAAATGACGGATGGGTATTATAAATCAGCTCCGGTAAAATCATTTCCACCCAATGGATATGGCATTTATGACATGGCCGGAAATGTTTGGGAATGGTGTGAAGATTGGTATCATTTCGAATATTATAAGCAGATAAATAGTACCAATGGAGTAACTAATCCAAAAGGCCCACAAAAAAGTTATGACCCTGATGAACCCTACTCACCTAAACGGGTTACAAGAGGAGGGTCATTTCTATGCAACGAAAGTTATTGCAGCGGTTATCGTTGTGCAAGGCGTATGAAAAGCTCACCTGATACCGGGCTCGAGCATTTAGGCTTTCGATGCGTTAAGAATTAACCGAGAATTACCTACTTATTTATTTCTACTTTTGAAAAATCGAAAACAAGGTTTTCGATTCCTAAAAATATCCTATGAAAAAACCATTACTTATTATTTTGGCTATGTTGAATATTCAACTAGCTGTTGCACAAGTTGCAACTGACTCATTAAAAACAACTGCTGACACAACCGTTAAAGCAACAGTAGTTGCTCCGGAAAAAACACGCAAAGACACTCGTCCCTTTAGTGAAAGAGTGAGTTTGGGATTTGGTAGTTCATTTTGGATTACACCCAATCAGACTTATATAGAAGTAGCGCCTATCTTAGCTTACCGTTTCCCTAAAACATTAATAACCGGTTTGGGATACCGTTATATTTATCGTCATGAACGTGTAATTAACAACGATCTGCATTCTTACGGTCCTAATGTGTTTGCAAGAGTTAATCTTACCCGTAGAATTTACCTGTGGACGGAATATGAATATTTGAACACTCAATATTATGACAATAGCTATGTGAGCAACGAAGTGTCCAGAAAAACGGATAATATCGATTCGTGGTTCGCAGGTCTTGGTTATGTTCGTTCATTAGGCAGAAAAGGACGAGGTGGAGTAAGTGTGCAGGTTTTATATAATTTTTTATATGATAAGAATGACAATAATCCATACTATAGCGCTTTCACTTATCGCGTTGGTTACTTTTTTTAAACGGCTTTTATTGGCGTTGTAAGTTTAATGTTTGAACAAAATAATTTCATTAAATTCTCCTGTCGGTTTTAGCTGTAAAAAATTGATGGAGTAATAATTTAATTAATGGCATTCAACTTTTAGTAACAATAAATTAGGTTTATTTGTGATGTACTAAGCCAATTTATAATCGATAAACAATAATAGCAGTAAATTAAAAGGCAAATGGTGTATTAAAATAGTAAACAACAAATAACAATTCGCATGCAATCATTCAAACCGTTTTCATTTATATTAATAATGACTTTTGCATTTCTCCAACAGGCTTATAGTCAGGATGTCAGCAATATTGAATATGCTTTCGCGAACAAATTAAGTATACCAAAATATTATTCGCGACCTGAATTGCGGAATTTTTTTTTAAAAGAAGATACCACTGCAGTCAAGGACACATCAGCAAAAAAGAGCACGAGCGAAAAAATGGAAAATCTTTT
>JANNXV010000176.1:0-2291 GCA_031409815.1 Bacteroidota bacterium | reverse complement strand
GGTGGATTTTACACTGTTAAAGCCACTGCTTATTGGCCTAACGATTATGGCCTTTATTGTATGTCAGGAAATGTGGCCGAATGGACAAGTAATGCATATGATGAGTCTGCTTATAACTTTCAACATGATTTAAATCCTGATTATATGTTCGATGCTAAGGATTCTGATCCTCCAGCGTTAAAGCGAAAAGTTATTCGTGGAGGTTCGTGGAAAGATATCGGTTATTATCTTCAAACGGGTACTCGTTCATACGAGTATCAAGATACATCAAAGAGTTATGTTGGGTTTAGGTGTGTAATGGATTTCTTAGGTCGGGATAAGGCCGATTTCTAAAAATCTATTCATTTCTAGAATTCAAGTTAAAAAATTAAAAAACCAAAACAATTTATTAATCTAAAAACAAATTAAACTATGGGATTAGCACAATTCACCCAGAGCAAGGGATTTAAACAAATGATGGCCAAACTTTATGGATGGGGGGCTTCAGTAGTAATTGTTGGAGCACTTTTTAAAATCCAACACTGGAATGGTGCCGGTTTGATGCTTACAATTGGTCTTTTGACTGAGGCAGTCATCTTTTTCTTTTCAGCATTTGAGCCTCCACATGAAGAGGTGGATTGGTCATTAGTTTATCCTGAATTAGCGGGAATGCATGAGCCAGGAGGCGATAAGAAAAAACAAAAAAAGGTTGATCCCGTAGCCCAAGAGTTAGATCGCCTAATGTCAGAAGCTAAAATTGGTCCTGAGCTAATTCAAAGTCTTGGTACTGGTTTAAAGGCACTAAGTGAGAATACTGGTAAAATGGCTCAAATGTCAAATGCTACTGTTGCCACAGAGGATTATATGAAGAACGTTCAAGGAGCTTCTAAGAATATTTCTGCTCTTAGTCAATCATACGAAAAGGCTACTACAGCAATGAATAACTTGAGCACTTCGAGTGAAGATGTTAAAATCTATACTGATCAGGTTAAGTCTGCTGGTAAAAACATGGCGGCTTTGAATGCTACTTATGAGCTGCAATTGCAAGAAGCTAGTTCAAGAATGAAGGAAACCACCAAATTTTATGATGGTATTTCTCAGTTATTATCAAACTTGAACGCTACTGTTGAAGATACTAAGAAGTATAAAGATGAAGTAGGTAAACTTGCCAAGAACCTCGGTTCTTTAAATACCATTTATGGTAATATGCTTTCTGCGATGAATAGCAACAAGCAATAAGTAAATCATAACCAAAATAATTAATATTCTAACGCAGTAAATATACTATGGCAGGTAATAAATTATCCCCGAGGCAGAAAATGATCGGGATGATGTATCTGGTGCTTACCGCTCTTTTAGCACTTAACGTTTCCAAAGATATCATCAATGCATTTGTAACAATTGATGAGGCTTTAAATGTTACAGTAAATAATATTTCAGGTAAAAATGCCCAGGCTTATAATGCATTTCAGAAACAATTAGATCACGATAAAGAAAAGACAAAGCCTTATTATGATAAGGCAATGAAGACTAAGCAATTGTGTGACGATTTTAACAAATACTTACTTTCTATTAAGGATACATTGCTTCGGAAAACTGACGATATTGAGGTTGGTAAAAAGACACCAACATCAAAGGAACTGGAGAAGAAGGATGATTATGACACTCCAACATTAATAATGTGTGGAAGTGAGAATGATGGAAAAGGAAAAAAGGCATCTGAATTGAAAGCTAGAATTATAGATTTCAAGAAAGCAATGATTGCCAATCTTGACCCTAAGGATCGAACTAAATTTAATCAGCGTTTGGAAGAACTTTTTGTTACAAAGGATCCTGAAGGCAAAGATGTTGAAGATGGAAAGCGCACATGGGAGATGGCTAATTTCTACCATAATCCTGTAGTTGCAACTGTAGCACTTATTACAAAAATTCAAACAGATGTAAAAAATGCTGAGTCTGAAATTGTTAGTCATTTGCTTGCATCTATTAACGCAACCGATTTTAAATTCGATACACTTGCACCACGTATTATTGCGCCTACAAGTTATGTATTGATTGGTCAAGAATATAAGGCGGATGTGTTTCTTGCTGCAATGAGTTCGACCTCTGACCCTGAAGTACTTGTTGGAGGAAGACCAATTCCTGTTTCAGGAGGTGTTGGAACATATACTGCACGTCCATCAAATGATGGAGAGCAGAAATGGGGTGGTATAATTAAAATCAAGAACCCTGATAATACTGTAGGAGAGTATAAATTTGAAGCTTCTTATATTGCTGCAAAGCCTAGTTCAACTGTTTCAGCAGATAAAATG